>JAIPAE010000043.1 GCA_021740245.1 Bacteroidales bacterium
TGCTCTTCCTGTTCTGGCAATTTAGCACGAAGCAGGAATGAAATGATCTCTTTGTTAATTTTGGAGATCATCTGTTTGAAAAGCCCGTATGATTCAAATTTATAGATCAGTAGTGGGTCTTTCTGCTCATATGTTGCATTTTGCACCGATTGTTTCAACTCGTCCATTTCCCTGAGATGTTCTTTCCACGCGTTGTCGATGGATCGCATGGATACCCCCTTCTCAATGGCACGTATCACTTCTTTACCTTCAGTATTATATGCTTCTTCCAGATTGACTACGATCTGGTATGTCTGACTACCGTCAGAAATTGGGATAGCAATATTGGTGTAAGAAACAGAAGGGTCTTTGAATACTGAACGGATTACCGGATACGCAATTTTTGCCAGATTATCGGATTTCTGTTGGTAATTATTGTATGCGAGATCAAACACCTGTTCGATCATATCCTCTGCTTTCTCGGCCAGAAAATCTTTCTCATCAAAAGGCGCTTCAATGGACAACTGTGTCAGTAATTCCATCTTAAGCCCTTCAAAATCTTCAGCCTCCTGATAGTCACGGATCAGGTTATCGGTAATGTCATAAATCATATTGGCGATATCAATCGAAAGACGTTCACCATACAAAGCATGACGACGTTTTTTGTAGATTACTTCCCTTTGGGCATTCATCACATCGTCATACTCGAGTAATTTTTTACGGATACCGAAATTATTTTCTTCCACCTTTTTTTGTGCCCGTTCGATGGAATCGGTGATCATTTTATGCTGTATGACTTCTCCTTTTTGATACCCCAGCCGGTCCATAACTTTAGAAATACGTTCCGAGCCAAAGAGCCGCATCAGGTCATCTTCGAGTGATACAAAGAACTGGGAGGAGCCGGGGTCTCCCTGACGTCCTGCTCTGCCTCGCAACTGTCGGTCGACGCGACGAGAATCATGCCGTTCTGTCCCGATAATAGCTAAGCCACCGGCTTCTATGACGCCTTCACCAAGCTTGATGTCCGTACCTCGGCCGGCCATATTTGTGGCAATTGTTACATTTCCCGGCTGACCAGCCTCTGCCACAACCTGGGCTTCCTTCTGGTGCAACTTCGCATTTAAAACATTATGCGATATCTTACGACGGTTTAACATTCGTGCAAGTAATTCGGATATTTCCACCGATGTGGTTCCGACCAATACAGGACGACCTTGCCCTACATATTCCTCAATGGTATCTATGACGGCGTTGTACTTTTCAGCTTTAGTCTTATAGACCAGATCCTGGTAATCATCACGGATAACAGGTTTGTTGGTCGGAATTACAACTACATCCAGTTTGTAAATATCATAAAACTCACCAGCCTCTGTTTCAGCGGTTCCTGTCATACCGGAAAGCTTGTGATACATCCGGAAATAATTCTGAAGGGTAACGGTGGCATAGGTTTGTGTGGAAGCTTCGATCTTTACATTCTCTTTGGCTTCAATAGCCTGATGAAGGCCATCGGAATAACGTCTGCCTTCCAGAATTCTTCCGGTTTGCTCATCCACGATCTTTACCTTGTTATCCATAACGACATAATCCACGTCTATTTCAAACAAGGTATAAGCTTTAAATAATTGATTCAGGCTGTGAACACGATCCGATATGATGGCGTAATCCTGTAGCATTTCACTTTTTTTCTTCATCTTTTCCTTTTCGGAAAGACCGGATTTTTCCAGATCAGCAATATCACTGCCGATATCAGGAAGAATATAAAAGTCTGAATTGCCGGTAATTTCATGAACCAGGTCAATGCCTTTGTCTGTAAGATCAATCGTGTTTTGTTTTTCGTCAATCACAAAGTATAATTCATCGTCAATAAGATGCATATGCTTGGACTGCTCCTGCATGTAAAGAGCTTCAGTCTTTTGCATTATAGCTTTGATTCCCGGTTCACTAAGATACTTGATCAATGCTTTGTTTTTGGGTAAACCCCGGTAAGCGCGGAATAGATATTCAGCTCCCTTTTTACGGGTTTTCTCATCGTTTTCTTCGGGGATCATTCGCTTGGCATCGGCAAGCAGCTTGTTAACATATTTTTTCTGTGCCTCGAATAATTGGGAAACAATTGGTTTCAATTCATTAAATTCTTCGCGACTGTCTTGTTGGGTTGGCCCTGAGATAATCAACGGGGTCCGTGCATCGTCAATTAACACAGAGTCAACCTCATCCACAATAGTATAATGATGCTTACGTTGAACCATTTCGTCCGGAGTAGAAACCATATTATCACGCAAGTAATCGAAACCAAATTCATTATTAGTACCATAAGTTATATCGGCCTGATAAGCAGCTTTGCGTTCCGGTGTACTGGGGTCATAATTATCCACACAGTCGGTTTTTAATCCGTGGAATTGATATAACATACCCATCCATTCGGCATCGCGTTTTGCCAGGTAACTATTGACGGTAACCAGATGAACACCTCTGCCTGTCAATGCGTTAAGATAAATGGGTAAAGTTGCTACTAATGTTTTCCCTTCACCTGTAGCCATCTCGGCAATTTTGCCCTCGTGCAAAACAACACCACCGATCAACTGAACGTCATAATGAACCATATCCCACTTAATCATACTACCACCTGCCATCCATTCATTCCGGTAATAAGCTTTGCCGTCCTTTATATTGATGCTGTCATAGGTTGTGGATAAAGTCTTATCAAACTCTTTGGCTGTTACTTCCAGTACTTCGTTTTCCTTGAAGCGCCTGGCCGTTTCTTTCATAACTGCAAATGCTTCGGGCAGGATATCATAGAGGACTTCTTCGGTTTTTTCCAGCGTGGTTTTTTCTATTTCATCTACCTGGTCCCATATGGATTCTTTTTCCTCTAAAGACATTTCAGGATTATCGGAAATCTTTGACTTTAGTTGTTCAACTTTGCTGTTTTCTTCAGAAATATAATCGTTGATTCGTTTTTTAAATTCATCAGTCTTAACCCTTAATTCATCATTACTGATCGATTGAATTTTTTCAAATTCAGCATTGATCTTATCAACATAGGGCATTATTTTTTTGATATCCCTTTCGGATTTGGTGCCGCCAAGTAATTTGGTAATAAAATTAAGCATGTTATTAATATTTTCTTAGCACTGAAATTTTTATCAGTCTTGCAAATTTACAGAAAAAGCACGAGAAGTAAGAGAGAATATAAAATTCATAAGATAAACTAAAAATGGGTCCATTTAGGGTGCCCATTAGTATTCGTCTTCGTTGAAAAAGAAGTCTTCTTTACTGGGGTAATCCGGCCATATATCTTCAATGCTTTCATATGCTTCTCCTTCGTCTTCAATTTCGCGCAGATTTTCAATGACTTCCATGGGGGCTCCTGACCGCAATGCGTAATCAATGAGTTCTTCCTTGGTTGCAGGCCAGGGTGCATCTTCCAGTTTTGATGCCAGTTCTAGCGTCCAATACATATCGATCCTTCTTTTATTTGATAAAAATTAGTGCAAAAATAGAAGAATAAATTCAATTGTCAAGATAAATTTTTATGTTTATAAAGCTGCAATGTATTTGATTAAAAGCTATATATTATTGCATTTACGTAGTCCACTTATCTTCTGATATTCCCAGTTTGTGTGACAGGTATCTGGCCAAAACAAAAAAGTAATCGGATAACCGGTTTAAGTAAATAATGATATTTTCATCAACAGGATAAATGTCATTGGCCTGAAGTACATGACGTTCAGCCCGCCTGCAAACCGTTCGTGCAACATGTGCATAGGATACAGCCTGGTTACCACCGGGGAGGATAAAGTTTTTCAATTCCGGTAGCGCCTTATTCATCTCATCAATGGCTTTTTCCAAATTTGCCGTGTCTTTTTGATTTACCTGGGGTAGTTGCTTGAGGAGGTCTTCGGAATCAACAGCTAATATTGATTCCGCTGCAAAAACTTTCTTCTGAATATCATACAGAAACTTTTCTGTTTCATCGCAAATATCTTCCTGATCACGCAGAAGACCTATAAAGGAATTAAGCTCATCCAGTGTTCCGTATGCTTCTATTTTTTCATGATACTTTGAAACTCTCGTACCACCCAGCAGGGAAGTTTTTCCTTTATCTCCATGCTTCGTATATATTTTCCATTCGTTATTGTCGGGCATAGCAATTTATTTTCATGAAAAACAAGCAAATATAAATAATGTTTAATAAATACGGTAAAAAGATAAACAAAACTCAGTTTACACGTTGCAAATTTACATTATCGCTTTCAATTGTTCCATCAATTAAACGGATAATCCTATGTGCATATTTTGCAATATTTTCTTCGTGCGTGACGACGATGATCGTATTTCCGTTTTTATGTATTTCTCCGAAGAGGTTCATAATTTCAAAGGAAGTTTCGGAATCCAGATTCCCGGTTGGTTCATCTGCCAGAATAATTTCAGGTTTATTGACGAGCGCCCGGGCAATAGCAACACGTTGCCGCTGTCCGCCGGATAGTTCACTGGGTTTATGATTCATCCGGTCAGCAAGCTGAACCTGTTCCAGGGCTTCTTTTGCCCTGCTGATCCTTTTTGATTTGGGTATACCGGCATAGATCAACGGCATCATGACATTTTCCAAAGCTGTTGAACGTGGAAGCAAATTAAACGTTTGAAAAACAAAGCCGATAGCTTTATTACGGATTTCAGCCAGTTGGTTGTCGTTTAATTGGCTGACGTTATCCTGGTTCAGGAAATATTCACCGGCTGTGGGGGTGTCCAGGCAACCCAGGATATTCATTAAGGTCGATTTGCCTGAGCCCGAAGCTCCCATTA
Organism: Bacteroidales bacterium; assembly: GCA_021740245.1. GTDB lineage: Bacteria > Bacteroidota > Bacteroidia > Bacteroidales > PWNQ01 > PWNQ01. The sequence continues at coordinate 4,786 of JAIPAE010000043.1, forward strand.
GCGCAACATATTCATTCCGGTTGATGCCGGTTGATATTTCCTGTAATGCTTTGATGATCTGGTTGCCGACAACATAATGCTTTTTGATATGCGTTAACCTAATGATTTCTTGATCCATGTAACCGTGGTTTATGAAAGTCAAAAGTAATAAATTCTTACATGCGAATTCTGAAATGTTGTTTTTGTATGCCGGCTTTAAAGAAAATTATTCCAAACTGCAGGGTGGAAACTGACAGGGTTACCTGCTGATGATTGCTGATATCCATCCAGGCTTTGGTCATGGCTTCCGACCAGTAAATATCATCAAAAATCATTATGCTTTCTTGATGGGTGAAAGGCAAGAGTTGTCGGAAAAAAGTTGTGGCGCCCTGGTAACTGTGATCTGCATCGATAAAAATCAGATCGGCCCGGTAATTGTCTTTTTGTAACCGGCTGAAATGTTGGGCAGCATCGCTGTTGATGATATCAATATTGTTAAGGTGAAATTGCCGGAATAACCCGGATGCGATTTTTGTTTTTTCAGGACAACCCTCTATTGTTAGTATAGAGGCATTGGGGTTACCAAAGGAAAGATATGCAGCGGATAATCCGGCAGATGTTCCCAGTTCCAGGATGTTTTTCGATTGGAAATAACGGCACAGATTAAATAAGATGCGCCCATTCCATTTGTTTACGCTCATGTTTTGCAAAGCTTTTCCATCCAACAGGCGATTTTGACCTGTTCCCAGATCGCGGGAATGAAAAGCTTCCGTTTTCGCGAGCTCTCTCCGGAATTCATCCAGCATGGTAGCTTTTTCAGCCGGGATGCCGGGCTTTACCCCTTTGGTGATCAGTTTGTAAACAAATGGTGAATGCACACTGTAGCGCGATTTGGAATGTATCAGGTGATTTGCCATTGCCAGTATCTGCTGTGCTTTCCGGTTCATGCTGTAAAAATAAACAGATTTTTGGAGGAACCGTGCACATTTTTATTTCCCTTTTTATGGAAACCCGATTTAGGTCAGGCCAACGAATTAACAAGAACAAACATCCCCAAAAACCTTTCCCGTTTAAGATTTTATTTGTTTTTCAAGCCACGAATACACGAATAAGATTTCCATTTTCAGGACAAGTCACAATCAACCATGCATTCAGTCAACCACTTCATGCCTCTTCCCGAAACTCTACTAAACAACCCTTGCACTGTGCTAATTGAACCTCAAAAAAAAGAGCAACAGCACCTCGCTCTCGCTCAATACTTTTGCTCCTTACTGCTTGTACCCGGAGCGGGACTTGAACCCGCACAGCCATAACGGCCAAGGGATTTTAAGTCCCTCGTGTCTACCAATTCCACCACCCGGGCAGATATTAAAAAACCTCTTTTTATGAAGAGGTTTCTTCCTGAGCGAAAAACGGGACTCGAACCCGCGACCCCGACCTTGGCAAGGTCGTGCTCTACCAACTGAGCTATTTTCGCTTTTCAATTGCGGATGCAAATATAAAAATTTTTTTATTATTCAAAAAAACTTTTATACTTTTTATCCTGGTTTTTTATTTCTTTTTTAGTAATCGTTTGATTTCATTTAGTTTCATCAATGCTTCAACCGGTGTTAAGGTATCGATATCAGTGTTTATAATGTCTTCTTTAATTTGTTCCAGCAGGGGATCATCAAGTTGAATAAAGCTTAGTTGCATATTATCTTCCTTTTGCCCTGCTGATGCTACTTTTTTGTTCAATTCTTCGTTGTTATGGCTTCTTTCCAGCTTAACAAGGATGTCGGACGCCCTGTCCAGCGCTTTCTTTGGCATGCCGGCCATACGTGCAACCTGGATGCCAAAGCTGTGTTCTGAACCTCCTTCTTTGAGCTTACGCAGAAAGATGATCTCATTATTGATTTCTTTTACGGCAATATGATAATTCCTGACACGTTTCATAGAGCGCTTCATTTCATTAAGCTCATGGTAATGTGTGGCAAACAGGGTTTTGGGTTTAAATACCGGGTGTTCATGTAAAAATTCGGCTATGGCCCAGGCAATAGATATTCCGTCATAAGTAGCTGTCCCGCGGCCAATTTCATCTAGTAAAATAAGACTGCGGTTGGAAATATTGTTAAGAATACTGGCTGTTTCATTCATCTCGACCATAAAAGTGGATTCACCGGAAGATATATTATCCGAAGCCCCTACACGCGTGAATATTTTGTCTACAATACCGATTTTGGCCTGTTCGGCCGGAACAAAACTACCCATTTGTGCCAAAAGTACTATCAAAGCGGTTTGTCTTAGAAGTGCAGATTTACCGGACATATTAGGGCCTGTGAGAATAATGATCTGTTGTTTCTTATCATCCAGGTAAACATCATTGGCTACATATTCTTCTTCCAGTGGAAGTTCCTTTTCGATAACCGGGTGTCTGCCGTTTTTTATTTCCAACTCGAAGGAATCATTTATTTCTGGTCTGTTGTAATTATTTTCACTTGAAATATTGCTGAATGACAACAGGCAGTCGAGTTCAGCCAGCAATGAAGCATTAAGTTGTATTGGTTTAATATAGGCAGAGACTTTCTCAACAACCTGGTTATAAATCTTTTGTTCAATTTCTGCGATTCTTTCCTGGGCTCCGAGTATTTTCTGCTCATATTCTTTGAGTTCTTCTGTGATATAACGTTCAGAATTGACCAGGGTTTGCTTTCTTTGCCAGGTATCCGGAACTTTATTTTTATGTGTGTTGGTAACTTCCAGATAATAACCAAACACATTATTATAGCCGACTTTCAGAGAAGGGATATCGTTTTTTTCTATTTCCCTTTGTTTCATCTTTTCCAGATAATTCTGATCGGAGCCAAGTAAAGATCGTAGTTCATCCAGTTCTTCATTATAGCCGGAAGCAATTACATTGCCTTTTGAGAGCAGGGCAGGAGGGTCTTCCTGAAGGGTGTTTTCCAGTAATACTGAGATACTTTCACATGGATTTATTTGTTCTCCGATACGCTTTAATGAAGTCTGACCGTCTTTCAGGCATCCGGTTTTTACTGGTTCAATAGCTTTGAGGGCTTTTCCAATTTGCTGCAGTTCTCTGGGGTTTATTTTTCTGATAGCGACTTTTGAAATCAGTCGTTCAAGGTCTCCCGTATTTTTAAGGCTGCCGCTTATCATTTTTTTGATGTCTGGGTGACCAATGAAATGCCCGACAACATCGTGGCGTTCTTTTATTTTATCAGCATCTTTCAGGGGTAATACGATCCAGCGTTTCAGCATGCGCGAACCCATTGGCGTGATCGTTTGATCAATTACATCCAGTAGTGTGGTGGCGTTTTCATTTGGGCTGTGGATCAATTCCAGATTGCGGATCGTAAACCTGTCCAGCCAGATGTACTGGTCTTCTTCAATGCGGCTTATTTGGGAAATATGACTGACTTTTTCGTGATGCGTCTCGAAAAGATAGTGTAAAGCCGCCCCGGCTGCAATAATGCCTTTTGTGTAATCCTGTACACCAAATCCTTTTAAGGAGATGGTGTCAAAATGGTTTTGAAGTAATTCACTGGTAAAGTCATATGTGAATACCCAATCGTCAAAGGTTGTGATAAAAAATTGATCACCAAAGCTTTTAGTAAAATCTGAACGTTTGTTTTTTTGTAGTATAATCTCACTTGGATTAAAGCTTTGGAGTAATTTATCAATGTATTCTTTTGAGCCTTCTGCCAGGAAAAATTCACCGGTTGAGATATCCAGGAAAGATATTCCGGAAGTTTTATTTTCCAGGTGAACAGCAGCTAAAAAGTTGTTGGTCTTGTTTTCAAGCACGTTATCATTGGTGGAGACACCGGGGGTTACGAGTTCTGTAATTCCGCGTTTAACAACAGTTTTGGCTAATTTCGGGTCTTCCAGTTGATCACATATTGCAACACGTTCACCTGCCCGAACTAATTTGGGCAGGTAGGTTTCCAGTGCATGATGTGGAAATCCCGCAAGATCAATATACGATGCTGATCCGTTGGCTCGCTTAGTAAGAACGATACCCAGTATATTGGCGGTGCGTTTGGCATCATCACCAAAGGTTTCATAAAAATCACCAACACGAAACAATAGCAAGGCATCCGGATACTTTGCCTTGATCTTATTGTATTGCTTCATTAATGGTGTTTCACTGCCGTCTTTACTTCTTATCACCGTAATTTTGTTTTAACCAACAAAGTTAATACTACTTTATTTTTACAATACTTTTTAGGTGCGAACTTTTAAACAATTTTTCCATTTTCTGTATCCATGTAATATCTTTGCCAAAAAGTGTGTTATGAAGAAGCTTAGTTTAGATGAGCTAAACAGAATTGATATTGAACAATTCAAAGAAGCAGAAAAACTTCCTTTGATTATTGTTTTGGACAATATCAGAAGCATGAATAATATAGGGTCATTTTTTCGCACAAGCGATGCGTTCCGGGTAAGTAAGATTATTTTAACTGGCATAACAGCAACACCTCCTAATAAGGAAATAACTAAGACGGCTTTGGGCTCCACGGAATCTGTAGATTGGGAATACGGAAAGAATACAATTAATGTTGTGAATAGATTAAGGAATTCAGGATATGCTGTCTATTCTGTTGAGCAATGTGAGGAAGCTCAGAGCCTGGATCAATTCAGCATATCCGGAAAAGGAAAGATTGCTCTTGTCTTTGGAAATGAAATAAAAGGAGTTCAGCAGGAGGTTATTGATAACTGTGACGGATGTATTGAAATTCCGCAGTTTGGCACAAAACATTCCTTTAATGTTTCAGTAAGCGGGGGCATTGTACTTTGGGATTTGTTTTTAAAGTATAAGGATAGATGGTCGACATGGTAGATAAAAAAAACCGGCCTGGAAGAGCCGGTTTTTTTTGCATACTTTATATTATTTGATTATATAGAAGTCAGCGCGACGATTGATGTATAATGGCTTGTCAGCAAGCGGTTTTTCTTCACCAATAAATTCTATCATCAGGCGGCTTGCATCAATACCGTATCTTTCAACCAGTTTTTCTTTGGCTGCTTTGGCACGACGTTCACTGAGATCTTTGTTGTATTCTTTACTTGCAAGCTCACAAGTGGAACCAATAATCTTAAATTTAACATCTTTGTTTTTATTCATGATTTGAGCAATTTTTGCCAGTTTTTTCATGCCTTCAGATGTAATATAAGAACTGTTAAGTGCAAAGAATATTGATTCATAAGCTACACTTGTATTGGGGTTATGGCCGGTTTCAACTTCTGTTTTGGTCATATTTTCAATTTCTTCAGTGAAATCTTTGATTGTTTCACCATTGTGATTGACCATTGCTCCGGGCTCAGTATTGGGTTCTTTGTCATAACTGTCGGCAATGCCGTCATTGTCAGCATCAGGTCCGTTCCAACGGGCTGATAGCTGTTCAACTTCATCATCAATACCGTCAACTTTCTTACCGAGTTTTGCCAGCTCATTACCTAATGAATCCAGTTTTTTCTTCATAGCCAATTCATCGCTTGGAACCGGATTGTATTCCAGAGGCACCTGCTCATCGTTTTTACCAAACGTATAAACAACACCAATGCTGGTGTAACCGTACTTGTCATATTCTGATAGTGGGTTTTCATAGGCATCTAATTTATCGGAGTTAAGCCCTTCAATACTGGCTTCAGCACTTAGAGCAAATTGCTGTGACAGTCTTAAACGTACTCCGATTCCTACTGAAATACTACCCGCTGTTTCAAAACTTTCTTTGGTCTCTCCGTTATCAGAATAACCTTCCCAGCCAATAATATTATCTTCATAATCTTTCAGGAGTGTGCGGTAAAAAGGAATACCATATCCAACTGTTAGAAATGAGGCCCATTTCTTTTTGTATACTTCTGGAAACAATATATTGGAGAGATAAATTTTATTCTCCACATAAATATCAAATAAGGTAGATTCAATTGTATTTGGTTGACTACCACTGGAAACCGATGAATAATCAGCATAACCTCCACGAATTCTCAATCCGTAAAATGGTGAAAAATTCTTTTCAAATGTTCCAAATACACTGTAACTGATCTCTCCTTCGGCAGGGAACCACGGATAATAATATATATTTGTTCCCACATCACCGTAAAACTGAGTTGAGCCTCCGTTTAATGAAACAGACCAGCTATTGGGTTTCGATTGTGAACTTTTGGTTTTCTTATCATCTGTTTCCTGAGCCAATATCGATGAGGCTAAGAAAACAACCGCGGAAAGTAGAATAATTTTTTTCATTTTAATCAAATGTTTAAATATGCAATATTATTAATACAAATGTAATCATTATAAGTTTTAATTACAACCTTATTTTTTGCGAAGATAATAATTATTCATCATTGCACAACTATTGGTACTCCATTTTATGTTTTTTTTACAAAAAGGTTACACCAACAACTGGCTAAATTACAGATATTTATGCCTAAAATTCACAACAAACAGGAAATCAAAATGTTACAGTTGTTGATTTTATTATTCAGTAATTTTAAATTTTTGTTAATATATAAAAGGACATGCAAATTTGCAAATTTTTTAATGATTTTTTTCATTACTGTCCGGTAAAAATAAATAATAAGATATTAAGCATTGTATTTCTTTCTTTTGAAATGCGTTTACTTTTAGGATCTCTGTTTTTGTAATTTATTATTTTCTACCATAATGCCACTTTACAGAGCTTTGTATTATCCGGGAATTTACTATTCATTACATTAAAGACACTTCAAAAATTCCTTTGCGGTTCTTTGCTCCTTAGCGGCCCTTTGCGGTAGAAATCTAAAGACCACTTCGTGGTATAAAAATAATCACAAAGAAAACAAAGGATTTTCACTAAGGCACTCGAAGAATTTTACAAATCATTAGTATGGGTTCTTATAAATTAACCGGACAACAATGTTAAAAATTGATCATTAATCCTGAATTGAATACTAAAAAGTGACTGTTTTATATTTAGCAAAGCAGGCATTATTAAAAAAATTATTTATCTAACCTTTATTATTCATGCATAAGTTAGGTCAGATGCAGGGCTTTCCCTGTCTTTTCGGCGGAATAGAAGATGACCTGAAATTAAAGCACTCACAAAAAATAAATTAAAATATACATTAAGTGTGAAGTACTTTTAGGCATAGGCAGACGTTGCCAATGTTAAATTAACAGGGAACAGCAACAGGAGATATTCAAGAAAAGAAGAATAGAATTCCCTGAAAAGCAACTTAATGTTGTAAAGAACATTACATAATCGTACATCAAGGTAAGCTAAGACGTAAACGCACAGGCGATAAAAAAAAGCAAGGATTCTTTTTTATACTTAGTAATTTTAGGTAAATTGCTTTTTGAATTGTATATTTGCCATAATTTTTCAACTGAATTTTAAATCCAAATTATATCAAATAGAATCTGTTATGAGAAAAGCAAAATTATTGACTATTGTGTTTGCAACTACCTTACTTGCAGGATGTATAAACACACAGCTTCCGGAAGATTATACTGTAGAGCCCGACCCATTGGAGGTGCACGGAAATCAGGTAAAGGTTGATGTTTCCGGGACTATACCAGAAAAATCATTCCACAAAAAGGCTGTTGTTAAATTTACCCCTGTATTGCGATACAGTAACAGTTCAAAACAACTTAAATCATTAACCTTAAAAGGCGAAAAGGCTGAAGGTGAAGGCACTGTCGTTAGCAGTGAAAAAGGAGGAAAGATCAAATATTCCGATTCCTTTGACTGGGACCCTGAAATGGCTCAGTCAGAACTTTATGTTACGGCTAATCTAACGAAAAACGGTAAATCAGAAACATTACCAGAATATAAAATTGCAGATGGTGTTATTATGACATCAAAGCGTGTGGCTGAATCAGGTAAAACTGCCATGGCAGACCATGGTTATGAGAAGGAAACGATTGTCAAAAAATCAGGTAATATCTTTTTTGCCTATAACCGGTCCAATCTAAACTGGCGACTTGATTTGAATGAAGAAAATGAAGCTGAAATGAAAGCGCTGAAAGATTTTATAGCAAGAGGGTGGAAGATCCAAAAAATCAATGTTGATGCATGGGCATCCCCGGAAGGTGAATTGTCACTCAATGAAGAATTATCACAGGATCGTGCTAACACAGCCAGGGATTATCTGGTTGATTGGTACGAGGATATGAGTCGGGATGATGATAACAATATCAATTATGATGATGTGGAAAAAGACATTAAATTCAATGTAAAAGCCAAAGGTGAAGACTATGACGGCTTTATGAAAGCATTGAAAAAATCAGATATCGAGCAAAAAAATACTATTGCTAATGTGATTAAATCACAACCGACAAAGCGTAAGCGTGAGCAGCGCATTAATGATATGACCGTCATCTATAAAGAAATTGAAGAAATGCTGGAAGTACTGCGCCGGGCTGAGATTACAGTTTTTGCTTATGAGCCAAAACGAACAGATAATGAAATTGCTCAGTTAGCAACAACTCAGCCTGATTCTCTTTCTAAGAAAGAATTGCTTTATGCTGCAACTCTGACGGAAAATCCTGAAACCAAATTGGCCATTTATAAATCTGCTACTGAAGTGTATCCGAAAAGCTGGAAAGCTTTCAATAATGCAGCTGCTGTTTTATTGGAAATGCATAAAGAAGATGAAGCTGCTAAATATCTTGAACAGGCTAATGCTATTGAATCAAATAATGGGTATATTGCCAATAACCTTGGCTTAATTGCAGCCTGGAAAGAGGACTACAAATCGGCTTCCACTTATTACGCCACAGCAAAATCAAATGGTATAAACACTTCTATTAATGAAGGTGCTGTTAAGATCATCAATGGTGATTATCAGGGAGCAGTGGCATCATTCGAAGATGTAAACTGCAGCTATAACAAAGCACTGGCATTATTAATGGCCGGAAAAACAAATGATGCTACCCGATCACTGGATTGTGCTGAAAAGACTGCGCAGTCTCATTATTTGATGGCCATCATCGGTGCTCGTACCAATAATGACAATATGCTATATACCAATTTGAAAAAATCTGTAAAAATGGATGCTGATTATAAAAAAGAAGCTGCCGTAGATCGTGAATTTATTGATTATTTTGGTAAAGAAGAATTCAATAAAATTGTTCAATAAGAGATTGATGTAAAGCCTGTAAGCCGCTCTGAATGATCTGGGCGGTTTTTTTATGACGGTAAGTTCATTGTTTTGAGCTTGCTGTGTGGATGCAAAGCCCTTCGCATTGTGGTTGCATTATTATTAAGAGATAGCAGATTATCATGATGAGCGAAATACGATTCTTTTGTTTTTCTATTTTTGCAAAAAGGAAATATTCATGACAAACATAGCTTCAAAGATTGCGCAGGAAACGAATTTAGCAGTTGATCATGTTAACGGTGTGCTGAATTTACTGGATGAGGGAGCGACAATTCCATTCATAGCCCGGTATCGTAAGGAAAAAACGGGTGATTTGAATGAAGAACAAATCACATCAATACGGGATATCCGCAAAAAACAGGAGTACCTGGATTCCCGGCGTAAAGCTGTTTTGAAAAATATAGGGGAGCAGGAGAAGCTAAATGATGAATTAAGACTAAAAATTGAGCAGGCTAAGACGCTGAGCGAACTGGAAGATTTGTACCTGCCTTATAAGGGTAAGCGGCAAACCAGGGCAGGGAAAGCAATAGAGAGAGGGCTTGAACCACTGGCTGCAATGATAATGAGTCAGAAATATGAAAACCCTGAACAAGTTGCCAGGCCATTTGTGAATCCGGATAAAAATATTGATAATATAGAAGGAGCGTTGGAAGGTGCATCTGATATTATTGCTGCCTGGATAAACGAAAGGATATCCGCACGTAATAGAATCCGCAAGTTGTTTTGGCGTGAAGGTGCTATTATTGCTAAGCTTTCAAAAAGTACAAAAAACACTGAGACGGCTGATCGTTACAGGGATTATTTTGATTATTCGGAGCAAATCCGTAAATTACCGTCTCATCGTTATCTGGCAATTATCCGTGGGGAAAAAGAAGATGTGCTGAATGTGAAACTTAATATCGATAATGACCGTGCTGTCAAAGATATAGAGCGCTTATTTATAAGTACTGAAGGGAGAAGTGCTGAACTAATTAAGGAGGCTATGAATGATGCATTGAAGCGATTGATGTTACCGTCACTGGAAAGTGAAATTCGAACAGTATTAAAAGAGCGTAGCGATGATAAAGCCATAGATATCTTCAAATCCAATCTTTACCAGTTGCTGATGGCGCCCCCGTTAGGTGGTAAGCGTGTTTTGGCCATTGATCCCGGATTCCGCACGGGTTGCAAGATTGTGTGTTTGGATGAACATGGTAATCTAATGGAAAATGATAATATTTATCCCCATCCACCTCAACAGGAAACGACATTGGCTGCAAAAAAGATACGTTCCCTTGTGGACGCATATAATATTGAGGCTATTGCGATTGGTAATGGAACAGCCGGAAGGGAAACAGAGATATTTTTACAGAAAAAAGTAAAATTTAATAAAGATATTATTGCGGTTATGGTTAATGAAAGCGGAGCATCCGTATATTCCGCATCTAAGATTGCCAGAGCAGAGTTTCCCGGATATGATGTTACGGTTAGGGGCGCTGTTTCCATTGGCCGAAGGTTAATGGACCCATTGGCTGAGCTGGTAAAGATCGATCCAAAATCAATAGGCGTGGGCCAGTATCAGCATGATGTGGATCAAAACAAATTATCGCAGGCCCTGCATGATACGGTAAAACAATGTGTCAACAGGGTTGGGGTGGAAGTCAATACTGCCAGCAGGGAATTACTGGCTTATGTTTCGGGTATTGGCCCGGTTTTGGCGCATAATATTGTGGAATACAGAAAATCTAATGGCGCTTTTCAGAGCAGAAAAGAGCTGAAAAAAATACCCAAATTAGGCCCTAAAGCTTTTGAGCAGGCTGCCGGATTTTTGAAAATATCAAACAGTGAACAACCCCTGGATGAATCTGCTGTACATCCTGAAAGCTACCATATAGTAAATAAAATGGCTCAAAAGGCAGGGGTTTCTGCGAAAAAACTGATGCGAAATGAGCAGGTATTGAAAAAACTCAATCCTGCAGATTTTGTCAATGAAAAAACAGGAATTCTTACTATTCGCGATATTTTAAAAGAACTGGAAAAACCAGGCCGGGACCCCAGGAAAAATATAAAGAATTTTGAATTTGACAGATCTTTAAAATCCATTCATGATGTTAAACCGGGAATGTTAATACCCGGACAGGTGAATAATATTACCGCCTTTGGCTGTTTTGTGGATATAGGGATAAAGGAAAACGGGCTGGTTCATGTTTCCGAACTGGCAGATCGTTTTGTGAGTGATCCCAACGAAGTGGTGGTGCTGAACCAGTATGTTAAAGTGCGTGTACTTTCTGTGAATAAAGAACGAAAAAGAATACAGTTATCCCTGAAACAAGTTGAATAACAAAAATGCATATCATACGTTATTTTGAAATAACAGGTAAATTATGAAAAAGGCAGGATTAGGAATGCTTTTCATTGTAATGCTTTCTTTATCAGCGTATGCTCAGGTAATAAAGGGAGCTGCTATACTGGGTACTAATCTATCTCAGGTTGACGGGGATGAGATCTATGGTTTTCACAAATTTGGGTTGAATGTAGGCGCTTCAGCGATCATTCCGATAGACGATCGTTGGTCTGTGAGTCTGGAAACCTTATACAGTGAAAAAGGTTCTTTTCGGGGGCCTCAGTATGCTCCGCCCAAAGATGGCT
>JAIPAE010000044.1 GCA_021740245.1 Bacteroidales bacterium
TTCCGATATGATTTCATCGTATAAATCGGGGTTTGCTTTCAGTTCCAGTTCCCCCTCCCCGATAATTTTATCCATTGATATTTCATCTTCCTGAATACCCTCAGAATCCATAACGATTACATGCTTAAGAAATGTAAGTTGTGGTCTGATCTTTCTGATCTTATGAGCCTGATTTGCAGATGTGATAACAAATGAACTTTCAGAATGATTAATTCGGAATATTAATTCCTGAGGTTCATTGAGTTTTATGGATAAAGGAACACTGACACTCCCATTGCTGATAACTCCAAATTCTGCAATAACCCATTTGTTTTTTCCTTCTGCCAGTATGGATACCTTATCACTTTTAGTTAGCCCAAGTTTATAAAGCCCGGCAGTAAAACATTTAATTAAATAATAAATTTCTTTATAGGTTGATGGTTGATATTGGTTATGATCATGTTCCCACATCATGACGTTATCAGGAAATTTCTCCACGCTGTTTTGTAGCACATGCGGTAATATCTGCATAGTCAGTAATATTTAAATACTGTATCCTTGATCCGCTGTCCGTAAAAACGGATAACCCATTTCAAAGGGATAAAGATAACCAGAAAAATGAAAAAGCAAAGAATGAAGTATTAGCTATCATCTTGCATAAATTCTTGAATGATATCCTCGATGGAAATTCCTTCCGCTTCTGCTTTATAATTTTTAATAATTCTGTGTCTCATTATAGCTGCGGCAACGGCATTGACATTTTCAATATCCGGTGAATATTTTCCATTGACAGCAGCATGTGTTTTTGCGGCAATAATCAGGTTTTGCGAGGCTCTTGGTCCGGCGCCCCATGACAGAAATTCATCGGCCCAGGGGTGTGCTTTATCTCTTCCGGGCCTGGTTTTGGCTGCCAGGTTTACGGCATATTGATATACATTATCAGCTACAGGTAATTGTTCTATCATAGATTGAAAGCCAAGGATTTCTTCCTGGCTTAAAACGGGATTAATTTCAACATTTTTACCTGTTGTTGTCTCTTTCACAATTTGTAGTTCTTGCTCTATTGAGGGATAATCTAACATGACATTGAACATAAAACGATCAAGTTGAGCCTCGGGTAACGGATAGGTTCCTTCTTGTTCAATGGGGTTTTGTGTTGCCAGAACAAAGAATGGTGCTTCCAGTGTATAGGCTTTGCCGGCAATAGTAACATTTTTTTCCTGCATGGCTTCCAGCAGAGCCGATTGAGTCTTGGGTGGTGTTCTGTTGATTTCGTCGGCCAGGATAATATTGGCAAATACAGGGCCATAGTTAAACCTGAAATTCCTGTTTTCATCCAGTATCTCAGTACCAATTATATCAGATGGCATCAAATCCGGAGTGAATTGAATCCGGCTGTATTTTAAACCAAGAGCGCCGGCAATAGTATTAACCATCAAAGTTTTAGCCAATCCCGGAACTCCAATCAACAAACAATGGCCACGGCTGAATATGGATACCAGTAGATTTTCAATTACTTCATCCTGTCCGACAACCATTTTTGCAATCTCATTACGTAAATTCTGATATTTTTCTGCAAATACCTGTAGCTTATCTTCTTTTGTGTTTTCTTGCATCATAAATTCTTTTCAAACCATTCGTAAGTAAAATCACACTTTTTGTATGATTTTTCCAGTATTTTAATAAACGTTTCACCGGCCTGATCGTTTACCCATTCTTTGATTACTTTGCTTTTCTTTTGTTCCAATGCTGCAGTTTTGATTCTGTCATAATCGGTGTTAAGATTTGCTCTGTGGGGTTTTGTTTTTTCAATTACTTTAACAAAACGAATAGCTTTGGCTCCATCAGAGGTCTCAATCTGGAAAGGTTTTGATATTCCTCCGGGTTTCAGTTTTTCAACTGAAAAATATGTTTTTTGTTTCATTTGGTCGGGTGTAAATCGTGTACTTCCTGTTTGCCTGTTAAGCATAATTCCGGCACTGCTTTGCTTATAAGTATCAGAATAAAGAGCTGCGGCTTCTAAAAAGTCGAGGGTATCAATATTGATGATCTGTTGTCGAATACTGTCAGCTTCAAATTTTGCCTGCATAAGCTTTTCTGCGGAAACTTTCTTTCTGAGTAGAATATGTCTTGCGTTAACGTAATCGCCCTGTCGTTCAATAAGTTGAATAATATGAAAACCGGGTTTTGTTTCAATTATGGGTGAAATTTCTCCTTTTACCAGATTGAAAGCGGCAGCCTCAAACTCAGGATACATTTCACCTTTGGTGAACAATCCCAGTTCTCCTCCATTATCTGCTGAGCCCGGATCTTCTGAATATAACCCGGCAAGTATTTTAAATGAAGACCCATTTAATATCCGCTGGCGGATTTCCTGCAATTTTTGTTTTGTCTTTACTTTATCTTCATGACTTACTTCCGGAATAATTGTAATTTCTGCCAGTCTGTATTCTTCTGGTATTTTGGGTAAGGAATCCGTTGGAATACTATTATAATAATCTTTAACCTCAGAAGGTGTGATTTTAACATCTTCTGTTAGTTTACGTTGAACTTCACTGACTAACAGTTGCTCACGTATGCTACCACGCAATTCTTCTTTTAATTCCGTAACAGACTTGTTATAATACTCTTCCAGTTTCTGTTCCGAACCTATCTGGCGAATAAAATAACGCATTCTGCGGTCTAATTCACTGTTGACTTGCGATCTGGAAACTGTAATACTATCAATTTCAGCTTTGTTTAAGAGCATCTTCTGGAAAAGCATTTCCTCAAAAATCTGACAACGGATTTCTTTTTTTCTTGTGTATCCTTGCATCACATATTGCATATACTGATTTTCTATATCAGAATGCATAATGATGTTGTCACCTACTATTGCTACAATTTTATCTATTGTTTTTCCATCTCCTTGTGCTTTCAGATCAGTATTGGCTAACAAAGCCAAAAATAGCAGTAAAACACTAACTAAAAGCAAATAATTTTTTTTCAGCATATAATCAGTTTATAAAACAATTTCATTTTATGATTTATCGTAAATTTCAATTTTTTTATTCTTATGTGCTTCCCTGAGCACAGCTTCTTCCATTTCGCGCACCAGCTTCATTTTTCGTTGGTTTATGATAATATCACGTATACGGTCTTTTTCAAAAGCCAGCGGAGAAGTACTTTCCTTAATTCTAAATCCTTTGATGTTAATATAATATTTGAATACCGAGTCCTGTTCAACTACATAACGGTTATTCCTTAAATAATTTTCCTGGTTATAAGTCTTGATCGGAATTTCCTTTAAAAGATCATTAAAAAATAACCAGGTGTCATCATTTAAAAAGTAATTAACTGCATATCGTTCACAAAACTCCCTAAGCTTTTGACGGTCAGCCGGTTCCTCGCTTTTTAAGAAAGATCCCAGTTGCCGTTGATTTGGTGCATCTTTACGTACTTTAACATAAAGAACTTTGATAATATTATCCCGTAGTACAAAGTCTTCCTGATGTTTTTCATAATATTCTTTTATCTCATCATTTGATACAATAGTATCCAGGTTCTGTTTAATAAGTTCAGTTTCATATCGGTAAACAATTAAAGACCGGCGGTATTCCTCCAGCTTTTGTTCAATATCCAGTTGATTTGCCATCAGGTTTTCTTCAGCTTTTTGAAGCACAACCTGCTGTTTTACCCAGTTGTTGATATAATTATTCACAGTTTCGATGCTGTCACGGGCAATGCCTGAGTTTGTGATTAGACCTTCCAAATCTGATTTGTACAGATATGTATCACCAACCCGGGCGACCGGGTCTCCTTCTTTGTTATTTTCAAACAAGCTACAACCGGTTAATCCGGAAACTAAAAGTGTTATTAAGAAAACTGTTTTAACATTTATCATTATGAAAAACCTCTCATCTGTATTGTCTGATTAAATCAGAATCGGTAACGTGTAAACGATTAAAATGCAGCAGACATTGTAACCTATTTGATTTTTTCCAGCACATCCTCATGCACTGTGTAGTCATATTTTTGTCTTAATTCTTCAATCCATTGTTCTTCCAGATAATTTTGGTAGCTGGCTATAACTAATCCTCTTATTTCATCAAGTTTTTTAGGTTGCGGCTCGAGAACAGCATGTTTCTGTATAAAGATGAAATTTTCGTTTTCTTCATTGATCTGGTCAATTCCTTTTTCCCAGGTTAATTGATCAATCGCTTTATTATCACCTTTAGAAAATTTATCAGTTGTAAATGCAAGCTGGAAGTCATCAACAGCATTCACAGAGTCAGAAATAGCTGCAGGCTTTAAACCTTGTTTTGCCAATTGCCGGGCATAAAGTGCAGCTTCTTTGTTGTTTGCTTCAAAGATACTGGCATGAAGCCGTTCGCCCCACATGTGTTCATTTTTGTGTTTTTCATAAAATGCTTCCAGACCAGTTGTATCCTCCATGGCTTTCGACCATATTTTCTCTGTCATTAAATTAAAAAGTAATATACCATGACGATATTCTGTCATAAGATTTTTGAATTCCGGATATTCTTCTTCTAATTTACTGTCTTTATAGTCTAAGGTTTTTTGATCCCTGTATTTGTTGAATAGTTTTTCTGCATACAGTTTAGCATTGCCCTGTCCGTTACGTTTTTGATTTTCTTTCAGGTATAAAACAAAATCTTTTGCAGGATATTTTCGCGAACCGATTTTGAACAGTGATTTATCCGGCACATAAGCCATGTCAACATTCCAGTCATTTGTAAGGATGTTGGTGTCAACCAGGCCCATTATGGATTTTTTTGTGCCTGAATAAAGCTTGTATCCATATTCTTTACGTATTTTTTTGGCGGAGATGTCTTTTTGCATTTTACTGCGGTTACTGTTGGCAATTTGCTTTTTCAGGGCTGCTTTTTCTTCTTCAAAACTGCCGGGTGCATCTCTTGAAATTAGTTTAAAAAGATGGGTTCCATATCGTGTATGAACCGGACTAGAAATATCACCTTCATTTTTCAGCTTACTGATTGCTTTAATAAATTTTGGTGGCATCCGGTTAGATGTAAATTCAGGAAAAACTCCGCCCTTTTGTTTTGTCCGTGTATCATCTGAAAACTGTTTGGCAGCTTCTTCAAATGAAATGGTTCCATTCGAAATTTCATTGTGCAGGCTGTCGAGCCTTTTATGAGCAATAGTAGAATCAGTTTGATTATTGATCATTATATGGGCAGCTTTCAGTTTTCCCTGGGCAGGAATTTTATCTTCCAGTTTGATAATGTGATAACCAAATTTAGTCCTGACCGGTTTTGAGATTTCTCCCACTTCCATGTCATAAGCTGCTTTTTCAAAGGGATAAACGAGATTAAAAACTGTGAAATAACCTAAATCTCCTTTATTGCCGGGAATTGTCCTGTTTCCTCTTTTACGGTCTCTTGCCGATTGGTCTTCAGATACATCGACGGCTACTTCAGCAAATGATTCTTCTCCGTTTATGATTCGTTGTCTGATATTCTGAATTTTATTATAGGCTTTTAATGTATCCTCCGGATCAGAATCCGGTTCTACGCGTACCAAAATATGGCTTGCATGTAGGTCATGTTGCATGTTTTTATAAGCTTCCTTTAATATCTTTTCCTGAACTTCCTCATCCATCAGATACGGTTTGGCAAGTTGTTTGCGGTATCCTTTTAGTTCTTCTTTAAATGCTTTGGCAGTATCCAGTCCCATATCTTTTGCCTGACGAACTTTCAGCCTGAAATTGATAAACAAATCCAGATACTCTTCGACTGATTTTTTATCGACAACTTTTCCTTGCGTATTATTTTTTTTGTAAACATGCATGAATTCATCAACAGTAATCTTTTCATCTTCAATTTCAAGCAACACTTCGTCTTTTTGGGCAAATACATTCAATGCCATGGAAGTGATTAGAATAAAACCTGTAATAGCTGATACAATTTGTTTCATATGATTAAATTTTATTAATTCGGTGATATTTATCCCGTCAGTGCGGGGTGAAACCGCATGCTATAGCCCGCCTAAGGTGGGTCATTTTCTTGTGTCCGCCTCAGGCGGATCATGGAGGTTTCATATTTATAGTTTTTTATTTCTTAAATCTACTGTAATTTGGAGCCTCGCGTGTGATAGTAATATCATGCGGATGACTTTCCACAACTCCGGTTGCTGTTATTTTAATAAACTGAGCAGTCTGAAGCTGTTTAATATTTTTTGCTCCGCAGTATCCCATACCTGCGCGCAAGCCGCCAACCATCTGATGTACTACTTCAGAAAGGCTGCCTTTAAAATCAACTCGTCCGACAATCCCCTCAGGGACAAGCTTTTGAATGTCATCTTCGGCATCCTGGAAATAGCGGTCTTTAGAGCCTTCTTTCATTGCCTCTATAGACCCCATGCCACGATATGCTTTATATTTTCTTCCTTCAAAGATAATTGTTTCTCCGGGAGATTCTTCAACACCGGCAAACATTGATCCAATCATGACAGAATCGGCACCTGCAACAATGGCTTTTACGATATCACCACTGTAACGGATACCGCCATCAGCGATAACGGGAACTCCTGTTCCCTCAAGTGCCCGGGCAACATTATAAACGGCTGATAACTGAGGAACTCCAACTCCGGCAACAACTCTTGTTGTACATATTGAGCCAGGCCCTATCCCGACTTTTACGGCATCAACACCGGCATCCAGCAATGCGTGGGCAGCTTCAGGCGTACCTATATTGCCGGCGACAAGATTAATGTCAGGGAACCCAGACTTGATGCGCTTTGCCATATCTATTACGCCTTTAGAATGTCCATGTGCTGTATCCACAACAATGGCATCAACGCCGGCTTGGATTAGAGCCTCTGCACGCTCTTCCGTGTCACGTGCTATTCCAACAGCAGCAGCTACAAGTAAACGGCCGCGTTCATCTTTAGAAGCATTGGGGCGGGCTTTGATCTTGATGATATCTTTGTAAGTGATCAAACCTACAAGCTTATAAGAATCATCAACAACTGGCAGCTTTTCAATTTTGTGCTTCTGAAGAATGTCTGCTGCTTTTTCAAAATCAGTGAATTCTGTAGTGGTTATCAGTTTCCTGGTGGTCATAACCTCGGTAACCTTGCGCTTTATGTTACGCTCAAATCTTAGATCGCGATTGGTGACGATCCCCACTAATTTGTTGTCATCATCAACTACCGGTATGCCACCAATAGAGTTTTCTTTCATGATCTGCAAAATATCCGAAACAATGGCATCTTTCTTTACCGTAACAGGATCGATGATCATTCCATTTTCAGCACGTTTTACTTTCCGGACTTCCCTGGCCTGCTCTTCTTTAGTCATGTTTTTGTGCATGATGCCAATACCTCCCTCTTGTGCCATGGCTATGGCCATGGTTGAATTGGTCACAGTATCCATGGCTGCCGAAACAATAGGAATATTTAACTGAATATTTCTGGTGAAATTTGTTTTCAGGCTCGCCTCTCGAGGCAATACCTCAGAATATGCAGGTACAAGAAGGACATCATCGTATGTCAGACCTTCTCCCAGAAATTTATCTTTGTTCATGATTTTGCTGTTTAATAAATTTGTGCAAATTTATGAAAATTACACGACTATGCATATGGCATAAACTATGTATTACAAAAGTTTATTAGGCCAACCTGTACTATTCATAAAAAATAAATATAAAGTTATATTTAGCTGTATATCAATGCATAATACAAGTGTACAGGAAAAACAATATTTTTGTTTATTTTTTACGAGCGCAATAGTTTCAGGCCATCTGCTGCGTTGCGAAAGCCCCCGATAAATACTGGGCAGGCTTTGAAATAGAACACTATGTCTGCGGCTTTCAACGCCTTGCATCTGACCTATACTTATTGCATGAATAATGCAGGCTAAAATAATATACCTTAATATACCTTAAGGTATGATTTTTTTCCGGGATTGTTAAAATATCTTAATTTAAACGGAAAATAGTAAATACATGTCGTTTCCCGCTGCAGAGGCCAATTGTATTAGGCTCAGATAATTAGTGCATAGTACCGTAATAAAGAAAGTTAAGGCTTGACAGTTTTATGAGCCCAGTTTGAAATGTAATCAAGAAAACCATCTATAAATTCGGGTGACAGCTTGCTGTATTCACGCACACTTCCTGTTTCGGCTTCCTGAAATAAGTGATTGGCATCAGGAAAAACTTTTACGGTAAAGTTATCCCTTCCTTCATTTATAAGAGTATCAATCAAAGGTTTGTTTTGTTTTGCTGTCACCTGAATATCTTTGCCTCCAAACATTGCAAGTACAGGGGTTTCCAGTTTTTTAATCGCTGGAGACGGGTCATAGGTAAGGAAGAACTCAAACCAGGGTTGCATTATGGCAGACATCTGCGCTTCTATTGCTTTATTTAAAAGCACACTGTCTTGTGTTTGACCTGATTCATCAGCCAGATCAGAAAATATCTTTTTAATTTTTGTAGGATCGGTATTCGGTTTCATGATTTCATCATACAACTTGCGGTTACTATTAAGGCGTTTACGGATCATGTCTTCATCTATACTCATCGATTCGAGTACTGCCCGCGTTTGTGCCATTAATACTTTATCTCCCTGAACTGTCGTGCCGCCCATCATAATAATAAATCCCGGATTTTTGTCTTGAGCTATCATAAAGGCAATTAATGCTCCTTCACTATGCCCGAGTATACCGATCTTATGATTATTTATGTTGGAATGATCAGCCAGAAAATCAAAGGCAGCAATAGCATCATCAGCAAAATCTTTTGTTGTGCATTTATTTGGGTTGCCATGGTCGGATTCGCCTGTCCCCCGGTCATCATAGCGTAAAACAGCAAATCCTTTTTGAATAAAAGCCGGAGCCATCTCTTTGAATATTTTAAAGCCAAAAATATTCTCATCACGGGTTTGCTGTCCGCTGCCCGATATAAATATAATTGCGGGATGCTTTGATGTAGTATCCGGAAGACTTAGCGTCCCGGCGAACTCAACTGTATCGTTGTTAAAGCGGACTTCTTTGTCGATCCAGGGATGATCTGGTTCTTCACGGTTTATTTTGGTTAGGAAAAAAGTTCCCTCAAAACCAGATTGTAAAAAGGTTCCTGAAATGGAATCCGCTGTTATTTTTTTCCCCTGAAATCGCATATTACTGAGGGAAGAATCAACATAAAAACTCACCGAATCATCAACTGAATTAATAGAATCAACAGATAAATTATAAGCTCCCTGAACAGGTACGTTCATAATCCCATTGTCCTTTTTATCAAAGTCAAATTCCATTTCGATTTTTTTAGTTAAAATGGAAATTTCACCTTCCCATTTACCCTGAACCTGTGCAATCGTTTCATAATTAACAAGAATCAGCAAAAACGGTAGATAGATTAATATTTTAGATCTCATAACTTTTTTATTATTAGGTTGGAATATTAACGATAAAACCAGGTTTATAGATCAGGTAAAGAATAGCCTTGACGATTACTTCAGAAAGTAATACAATGATAAAATATAGTGCAGCAGCTTTTAGCCCTTTGGTATTAAAAAGTGTTTTATAAGCGAAATAACCCCACATCAATGACCAAAAGACGATGACAATAGTTAATAATGTCATAACAATAAACCAGACAACGTCCATTGTTGATATTTCAACAGGCTTGCCCATATTAAGAAAGTTGTAAATGATGAAATCGGCCACCGCTGAACCATCAAAAATAAAAGGGAAGATCACGGCAATTAAAAACGGTAATCTAATGAATGCTGTATAACCTGCCAGGTCAATAAGGCGAAACGTTCGTCCGGCAATAGCCAGGCCAAATATGCCATACATTAGCATCAGTGAACCCCAGGTAATCAGGTTTTCGCTAATAAACATCGTGAAATCACCGCTGCTGGCATAATGAACATCAATCACTCCATCTAAATGGGTTTTTGTAAATGCAGATATCACACTCATTACTGCAATGCCTGCAAGACCGGTAAAGAGTGCCGGCCAGCCGGATATATATCTGAAAGGATTTATTAGCCATTTATTCATGTTCCTGTTGTTTTTGTTCTAATTCTTGAATTTGTATGATAATATCATTAAGCATGTTCCGAACTGTAGGGTAACTCATGCCTAATTCTTTTGCCATTTTTTTTAGTGAACCACTGTTTTTAACAAAGCTCAGGATAAACTGTTGAGCTTCGTCATCAAGACGTGAGAGCAATGGTAGCTCATACATTCCTTCAATGTTTGTAACACAATTTTCGCAATGCAGCCGTTCAACACTTAAAAGATTATGGCAACTGGGACACTGTTTTGGTAAAATTTTCATAATTTTTTATGTTGCTCTATAAATTACGCAGATAGAGGTAGTTTAACGTTGATGAACTACCGTGCAAATTTAGTTAAATAGATTATCGGTAAAATACCAATGGTGTTCAATACGAACAGAACAATATACCATGCTTTATGACCAGCTCTTGCAGCCTGATACATGGCAAAAAGTTTCCAGACCAGGTCCCATAGACCTATTATTAAAAGCAAAAACCAGTTTTCAATTAAAAAATTTCCCATGACTAATTTAGTTTTAGGGTTAGATGGTACAAATATACAACCTAAAAATAAATAAAGTCAATAAAAAAATAAATAAAATTTATATAAAGTTTAATAAAGTTAAATGTTGTTTTGTGAAAGAAAAGCATCCAGTTCAGATTGTGCTTGTTCCCATGCTTCCATTGCCGTTTCCAGGCGGTTCTTTTTATATTGATATTTCTGAAAGTAATCCTGTTGATCCTCAAGTTGTTTCAATTTTTCCGGATCCTTCATGGTTTCATCCATATCCTGGATATCATTTTCGATACGTTCTACTTCCCTTTCGGCTTTCTCCAGTTTTTTCTCCAATTTTCTTTTTTCTTTCTCCAGCTCTTTTCTTTTCAGATAATACTCTTTTCCGGACGAGGATTTTTGTTGATTTTTATTCTCTGTTCGGTTTTGTTGTTCAAGCTGTTTAAAAGATTCAAGTTTTCGTTTATACAAAAATTCGTCAACATCTCCCATATGTTGCAATACTTTTCCATCCCTGAATTCGAATGTTTTATCGGTTAAATTTTGCAAAAAGTCCCGGTCGTGTGAAATAACGATCAAAGTACCATCAAAGCTAAGCAGAGCATTTTTAAGAATATCCTTGGAAGTCATATCCAGGTGATTAGTAGGCTCATCAAGTACAAGTAGGTTCACGGGTTCCAGTAAAAGTTTAGCAAGAGAAAGCCTGGTTTTTTCACCACCCGATAGAACTTTTACTTTTTTATCAATGTCGTCACCGCTAAACAGAAAAGAGCCCAGTATTGCCCGCAATTTTCCATGCGTGTGATCTCCAGAGACTTCTTCGAGTGTCTGAAAAACGGTTAAGTCAGGATCTAAGCGTTCAGCCTGGTTTTGGGCAAAATAACCAATCTTGACATTATGACCGGTTATAAATTCACCTTTGTGTTTTAGACCTTCTGTAATGATCTTTGCCATGGTGGATTTTCCTTCACCATTTCTCCCGACAAATGCTATGAATTCTCCTTTTTGTATACCAAAATTCACATCAGAAAAAACCAGCTTATTTTCGTAAGATTTTTCAAGATTTTGAGCTGTCATAACTACTTTTCCTGAACGTGGAGCAGGAGGGAAGTGAAAGTGCATGGCGGCTGTATCCGATTCATCAATTTCCACCTGGTTCATTTTTTCCAGCATTTTCACGCGCGACTGAACTTGCTTTGCCTTGGTTGCTTTGTAGCGAAAACGCTCAATAAAGTGTTCAATCTCATTGATTTCTTTTTGCTGGTTTTGATAAGCAGCAATTTGTTGTTCTCTTCTTATCTGCCTTTGTTTAACGTAATCGGAATAAGATACGGGATAATCATGAATTTTGCCCAATGCAATCTCAATGGTCCGGACTGTTACAGAATCCAGAAACCGGCGGTCGTGAGATACCAGAAGAATAGCGCCGGGATATTGGATCAGAAAATCTTCAAGCCACTGTATTGATTCAATATCCAGGTGGTTTGTCGGTTCATCCAGAAGAATTAGGTCCGGTTTTTGAAGTAGTATTTTAGCCAATTCCACGCGCATTTGCCAGCCTCCTGAAAACTCTCTGATCGGCCGCTGAAAGTCAGCAGGTTCAAAACCTAAGCCTTTTAGAACCTGTTCTGCCTGGCTTTCGCGTTTATCGCCTTCAATCAGTTGATAGCGATCATTCAGTTCGTTAAGACGGTCTAACATCGAAAGATAGGATATACTCTCGTAGTCTTCGCAGGTTGCAAGTTCCTGGTTCATTTCATTGATTTCCCTTTCCAGGCGAATGGCTTCACTAAAAGCTTTCATCGTTTCATTCATGATCGTTTCCCGGGAGCTAATTAGCTTTTCCTGTGGTAGATATCCAATGGTTTTATCTTTAGGTATAGCAAGACTTCCGGTTGTGGGTTCAATTTCCCCAGAAATTATGCGCATCAGGGTTGTTTTGCCGGCACCGTTTTTTCCTGTCAGGCCAATGCGATCCTTTTCCCTGATCAGAAATGAAATATGATCAAATAAAAACTCTCCTGTGAAATGGACAGATAGCTTGTTGACTGAAAACATAAATGATAACTTGAAGGGACAAAAGTAATATTTGTTGTTTAAACTGTGGTAAGAGCTTTATAACCGCGTCTTAACTCACGGTTCAGAAAAAAACATAAATCCAGAAAAACAAGATTGGCATTTCCGTTTCGTTCAATAGCATAGATGGCTTTTTCAAATTCATCAACAATGTTTAATATGTTAGCATGATTAATAATTCTGTAAAAATTATTCATAAATTTATTTTCTTGCTGGTTCATCCTGTTCATTTCAGCAGAATGCCAGGATTCCAGCATTGCTTCACGGAAAAGCCTCAGAGCATAGCTGAGAAAGTTTTTTTGATATTCACGACCTTGCTGGCTGATATCAGCCACCCAACTTAGGGTCTTTTGCATCTTTTCCAGTTCAAATTTTTTATGCAATTCAAAGCTGAGGCGAGTCATGGAAATAAATTGATGGAGATTTTCTTCAAGCCAACCCGTATCAGCAGCATATTGTAGTGCCAGAGAGTAACTTCCGTCAGCCAGCATTGTTGCTGCTTCAGCAGTTTCTTCCGAAGCATGTTCACGTCGTATTAAAGCTTGTTGAATGTCATCATTGTTTAATCTTGGAACCTGAATGATCTGGGTTCGGGACAGTATTGTATTCAGGATCATATCCTGATGTTCGGCTATCAGAAGAAACAAAGTTTTGTCAGGAGGTTCTTCCAGTGTTTTAAGGATCTTCGGAGCTGCTGAATAAAACAGTTTTTCGGGCATCCATATAATAACAATTTTATATCCTCCTTCATAAGAATGGAGGCTTACTTTTTGGATAATTTCATTGCAATCATCGGCAGAAATCAGTGTTTGTTTTCCTTTCAGATTATATTTGTTATGCAGGTTATCCAAACTGAAATATCCTTCCATTTCATGGATTAAATTCCGCCATGGTTCATAGATGAGTTCGTTGGCATTTTTTTCCTTTTTTGCTTTACGGAGGTCAGCAGGAAGGGGAAAAATAAAATGCAAATCAGGGTGAGATAACTGTTGGATTTTCCGGCAGGATGAACATTCTCCACAGGAATCTTTATGAAAACCATAGATATTTTCATCAAGGTTCACTTTATTACGGCAATTAATGAATTGAGCATACGCCAGTGCTAATGCCATATTTCCGGTTCCCTCCGGCCCCAAAAGCATTTGGGCATGACTGATGCGGTGTTCTTCAACTGTATGGATCAACCGACGAATGATCTCCTTTTGGCCAATTACATCTTTGAAAAGCATGCCTCAAAATTATGAAAAATAAGGTAGATTTTGATATCTCATATTACTTTGATATGATAAATACATCAGGCGACGAATTTGTTGACCACCAATATTATGTAAGAGGATGCCTATAGCGTATGCGGAAGATCAAGCATATAAGGTATTAACTGGTTAGTTTTTTGCTTTCCAGTATCTTTATGGAAGATCATAAGCCCGGTTTAATCCATGAAATAAAATACAAAAAAAAGAGTAGATTATTTAATGATTATTTCTTTTTCTCTTTCACTTTTGCAGAAAAGTACTCTCTGTTCATTGTTGCGATCACTGACCGTGGAATTTCTTTCGGACATTCTGCCTCGCTGGCATAAGTGTTGGAACAATTACCAAAGCCCATTTCATCCATTTTTAGCAACCATGTTTCGGGCGTGTTCTTTAGCTTCTATCTTACCCTAGGGTAATTTTGCAAGTTGTGTAATCTTAACTCCTACAAAAAGCATGGCAGAAGCACTTTTACAGACAGCAACGCATGCTCCGCAACCAATACTGGCAGCAGCATCAAAAGCTTCATCTGCGTTTTGCTTTGGGACGGGAATAGCGTTTGCATCCGGAGAAGCCCCGGTGTTAACAATGATAAAACCTCCAGCTTCAATAATACGGTCAAAAGCAGAACGATCGACAATTAAGTCTTTAACAATTGGAAATGGTTTTGCTCTCCAGGGTTCGATAAAAATCGTCTGACCATCTTTAAAAGTTCTCATATGCACCTGGCATGTAGTTACGACTTTAAACGGGCCATGTGCCCTGCCGTTTATATAAAGCCTTGCAGGTGCCGCAAATGCCTTCACGGCAATCATGGTCAAAAGCAACTGGATCATTGCCTTCTGTGATTAAATTTTGGTTCAGGACGTCAAGCATCTCAAAAAATGAACTGTCTGGTGATATGTCGGACAAGTTGTAGGTTATGAATTTTCCTTTTGAACGGTTATCTTTTTGTCGCCAGATTTTTAGTTTAAATTTCATAAGGCATTTATTGTTTAGTCTTACTTATAGTTTCTTTGAATTAATTCAACCTCTTCAAATATGAGATTTTCCTTGATCAATTCAGGCTTTTGATTATATCCGGTATATTTCCAGCAGGATACAAAGGAATATGCGTCATCTTTACGCAAAGCTTCCACTTCTTCAGTTTGTGACTCTTCCCGAAAGTGTCCTCCACAGGATTCATTGCGTTCAAGAGCATCGTGGGCCTTTAATTCAGCCAACTCAAAAGAATCAGCCAGATTATTGGCTTTCTGGACTTCCGGATTGAATCCATTCAACGTTCCCGGGGTATTTGCATTACTCCAGAATTCTATACGAAGAGCAGCAATTTCAGTGATAGCTCTTTTTAGTCCTTTTTCATTTCGCGCCATCTTAATATATTCCCACACCAGTTGTCCCAGTTTTTTATGAAAGTAATCAACGGATCGTTTTCCTTTTATATTCATTAATTTGTTTATGCGGTCTTTAACAGCTTTTTCTGTCTGAACAAAGGAATCTTCATCAGTTGATAAAGGTTTTGTGTGTAGTTCATTTGCCAGATAATTTCCAATTGTATAGGGCAATACAAAATATCCGTCTGCCAGGCCTTGCATAAGTGCGGATGCTCTCAGGCGATTTGCTCCGTGATCGGAAAAGTTTATTTCTCCTATGGCATAAAGACCCGGAATATTGATCATGAGCTCATAGTCGCCCCAAAGTCCGACCATAGTATAATGCATGACAGGATAAATCATCATGAGCAATACCTTCTGCTGGTTTAACCCAACCTTCTTTAACATAATAGAAATTGAAAAAGTGCAAGATCAAAAATGCAAATACGATCATGCCTGTATGAAACATATATTTGGAAAAGTAAGAGGTTTGAGATTGGTTAGAAATCCTGTAGACTTTTCCTCTTGCTATAGTGTTCCTGATCCATAAAATAATACCAATAATAATATGTATACCGAAACCTAAAAACAGAACTTTTTCAAATATTTGGACAACAGAGTTGTGCCCCACAAACTCTGCTGCAACTCTGAAGCTTTCACCGCCATCGTTTTTGATCAACAGCAAGTTGATACCTAAATGAACAACCAAAAAGGTCATTTAAAAAAGGCCGGAGTTTCCTGCCTAATGAAGATAAAAGCTGTGAACTCATAATGTAAGAGAATTTACTTAAATTTACCACGATTAGCTGCAACAAATATAGAAATCATTCTATTATATCGATATCTATTTATAAATTTGCAAACAGTCTAAATAAGCTGATATGACACATAAATTTTTGGGCAAAAATTTTTTTACCGGAAACCGAAATCGCCTGCAAAGCATCATGGATCAGGATTCCATGGCGGTTTTATTTTCCAGTGATTTAATGCCTCGTAATGGTGATCAATACTTTCCTTTTCGGCAAAATTCCGATCTTTTTCATTTGACCGGTATTGACCAGGAAGAGACAAGGCTTCTGTTTTTCCCGGATTGTCCATTGGAGCAATTTCGCGAAGTGCTTTTTATTCGTAAGACAAATGAGAAAATTGCAACGTGGGAAGGGCATAAGTATACGCAAGAACAAGCCAAAGAAATATCGGGAGTTAAAAATGTAATGTGGGTTGATTCTTTTGATGATATATTGAAACAAACCAGCACGCTGACAAGTCAAATATATCTTA
>JAIPAE010000045.1 GCA_021740245.1 Bacteroidales bacterium
ATTTTTTGTCCGCTTTTTCATTTTTTGTTTCATATGCCAAATTTATATTTCCATATCGTCTAAAAGGTTGCGCATCTTCTTTATGCTTTTGCGGCTTACCTTTGTGTAAATCTCAGTGGTTTTACTGCTTGCATGCCCAAGGGCTTCTTGTATTAATCGTAATTCGGTGCCCTTTTCCATATGGTGTGTAGCAAAAGTATGCCGCAGCATATGGGGATGTAAATGGCGCTTTAAACCTGCTTTTTCGGCAAGCCGTTTAACAATCTTTTCAATGCTTGATCCGGAATATTTGCCTTTTGTTTGTCCTTCAATAAAATATGTTCCCGGCTTATAATTTTTAACATAAGATTTTATATCCTCTATCAATCGCACGCCAGGATTTATGGCCCTGTATTTTCCTCCTTTGCCTTTAACAAAAATCAGCTCCCTTTCAATGTTTACATCTTCGGTTTTTAAATTGCATACCTCATTCCGGCGTAGTCCGCACCCATACATGAGCTTTAATATAATTTGGTGCTTTTCATTATTGCATTGACTGTACATTTTTACAAATTCATCCTCCGACAATACCTTCGGAAGGGGTTGTTTGTGTTTTGGACGTGGTATGGCTTCGGTATGTAAGTCAATATGATAAACTATACGATAATAGTTTTGTAATGCCGATAAAGCCTGGTTTTGTGAAGTTCTTCCGTAACCGCTTTCTAGTACATGTTTTTGCAAGAATTCCTTTACCAGCTCACCTGCATTTTTGTCTATTTCTTTTTCATGATTCACTGTTAAAAACCACTTGATATACCAGGTGTACTGCTTTATTGTACTTTCTGCCTTGTTCTCAAGCAGCATCTGTCTCATAAATTTAGCATCGGGTGCCACTGCCTTTTTGAGGTCGGGTCTCTTAATTTTTGATTTTTTGAGCCTGGATATTGTTTTAAATTCCGGCTCTATTTGTTCTTTTCTAAGTATTTCCGTGAGTTGACAGCGGTTTTCTTCAGTGTCTGTTGCCAACCATTGCTTCTTGCCTTTTTGCCACCATGCTCCTTCTAGCTTTTTAAAATCCTCTTTAAGCGAATAAGGTAGTTTTATGTAGAATAGCTTTTCCTTTTCATTACAAATTACTTCCAGTGTTTTTTTTGCTTTTTTATTGCTGTCTTTAATATTATGGTTGGAACCTTGTTCAATTTCAGCACTGGTACTTTTTGCCTTCTTTAGCGCTGAATAATCCACCCAGGCAAAATCTTTGAATTTCATAAAGAAATAATGCAGGTTGAAATTATCCTTTAAGATATACCACTTCTTATTGCTCTGGCTCCACCGCCCACCAAATGCTTTTATTTGATCAACTATATCCCTGGTATAGGCAAAATCAACCCATACCACCCCGTTACCACGGTGCTGGCCATTACTCAGTGTAATGCGTTGCTGTTTTGGGGATGGGTTCATGCTTTTATTATTTGCTGATACTAAATTAAAAAAAAATCATCAAACTTTTAACAATTCAATGAAAAAATCCGAAAAAAATTAGGTTAGTCAGGAATAACAGTAGGTGCAGGATGTAATAATTTCATAAAAAAACGGTCACCGATTTCTGTTCCCGTTTGTGGTCGGTTTGGCTGTATAATGACTTAAATCCGGTTTTAACTTTCATTATTACACAAACCATTACACGACTTAAAATGGAAACACCTGCACATTTTGCTATGATTACGGATACTTAGAACTGGAGGATCAAAAAGTTCTGGTCATTTCCAAACCATTTAAAACAGGCTAAAACTTCACCCCGGGCACAGCTCCGCTTCCTCAGTTACATAGCAGGTAACCATGGGATTGGGTGAAATGCTTACGTGGCGCGGCTTTTGACAACCAGCCACATTCGCACTTTTCCTTCATTTCAAAAATATAAAAGCGCTCTTAAACAAACAAATTATTTAACAAGAAAAAACGGAGAAAAGATGTGTTCGTTATTATTTGTTTGGTGTTTCGTTCTTGCAGACATCTTGTTTTACGAGCATCCACGACCGCATCTCGGGATCAATCAACTTCCATCCCTCATACCTATATTTCCCTACCGCCATGAGCCCATCCTTAATGCAACATTGAACATTGAACATTGAACAACTTCCTTCCGCTCTGAGTCCTTCCTGAGAAGCTGTCAGGAACTCGCTTCGCACCTGACAGGTCTTTACGTTCAAAGTATTCCTGGCCGGCTTCCCAACAATCAGCCGGGAGATGTATGGAGAAAAGGGGCTGGGCGGGTGAGCAAAAAAAGAGCAAAAGCAACTCGCTCTCGCTCATTACCTTTGCTCCAATATATCTGTATCGTGTGGGGCATACGGGATTCGAACCTGTGACTTCCAGCTTGTCGAGCTGACACTCTAAACCAACTGAGTTAATGCCCCAATCTGTGACAAAATTATAATTTTTTATTTAATCCATTCCGTTTATCAAAAAGAATATTTCACATGCATTACTATCAGCATCAATAAATCAAAACTTTAAATATGGTTTGCAATAACTTCGGCAAACCCATGATCATTGTTGCTTACCGTTGCTTTAAACTCCTGCCGCAACGGCAATGCAGCATTTTCCACAACATAGCTATACTGCGTTGAGCGCAATAAATCAATATCATTGAAGTCATTACCTATACCGAGGGTTTCTTCAACATTAATTTTTTCCTGATCGCATAACCATTCTATCGCTTTACCTTTTGAGACTTCAGGCGGGAAAATCTCCATCCACAGCGATTGTTTATCCAAAGGTGATGTTGTTTTTATCACTTTAACACCTTTCATGGTTTCGGCCAGTGAATCAAAAAGTTGTAATTTTTCCAACGGAAAAATTGCCAGTATTTGAGTAGCATTGAAAAACCTCAATGTCTCGCGGCTTTTGGCCTGGCTGAAATCTTCATAATAATTGCACCTGCGGTCAAAGTCAGGGTTGGGATATCCAAAACGGCAATAATCAAAATAATGATTATCGGGGATAGCGTGATGGATCATAAAATCCACTTTTTCCATACTCAACATGCGTGCAATCGCTTCTACCTTTTCTGCTTTCAGGTATCTGGAATAGATCAGTTGCTTCGATGGCCATTCCATAATACCTGCACCGGTTGAAAAGGCAAGATAGTCAATTGGAAAATCGGTTGGAATTACTTTTATAAACGAATAGTAGGACCTTCCTGTGGCGACAACTCTGATAATTTCTTTTTCCCTCAGTTGTTTTAGCATATCCAGGTTTTCAGTACTGATCTTATGATCATCATTTAGCAAGGTTCCATCCAGATCAGTTGCTACAAGTTTTATATTTTTTTGTCCTTTCATATTAATTCATAACTTATTCCCTGAAAAGGTGCATCCAGCGTATGGAGTATTCGTTCCAGCAATATTCCGTGATTTGCATCATAATCATAGCCAAAAGTAGCTTTCACGCCCATTGATGTAAATTTCACGGCTCTGTCAAGAGCAATAGGCAGGCTGTCACCCTGTAGCCATGCCCCGGTAATGACACTGGCAAATGCATCGCCTGTTCCCGGGTAGCTGGCTGGAATGTAATTTACCGTAACCTTCCAATACCGATCATCACTGCGGTCGTATGCTATCACAGCCGTAGGAAGCGGACAAACCTGCATACTCATCCTGGATAAAATCGGGATAACCTGCGTGAGAGATGCCCTCCCAAAACCCGACAAATCATGGACGGCAGCAACTTTCTTGTTCGGAGATTGCATAGTATTTTGTTTTGCACAAAGATAACAAACTAAAAAGGGTAATATAATCAGGTGTATGGTTAAATTATTCCTGAAAATATTACCCAAAATAAAAAGCTCAATAGTTCTTAGTCACGGTATTTACAGCATCCCGGAAGACCACTATAGGTCTTATCATCTGCTTTTACTTTCTTTGTATCATGACCTACCTCAGCTAATGCTTTGTGAACACTCATCAGCTCTACTTTATCCGGATCATATGTTATCGTCAGCATCTCCGATTCTTTATCCCATTTGGCTGATGTAACACCGTCCATACTTTTTGCTGTCTTTTCAATGCGGTTCTCACACATCCCACAATTTCCATATACTTTAAAGGTAGTCTTTTCTCCACCTTTTAATGTTGCTTTATTCGTTTCTGACTCAATCGATGATACAGGTTCACCGTTTAACTGACTAAAAGAAAATAAAGCAAATACGCCTGCAATTAAAAATGATGTGATTTTCATAATTCTCTAATTTTTTTAAGTTAATAATTCTACTGATTAAGACGTAATTTATTTAAAATTGTTCTAAATAAAAATCGTTTTTTACTTTTTTTAACATCTTACTTCTGTTTTGAAACAATATTCCGGGTTCATTATACAATGTATTTTCCTCATCGAATATCACGCATAACTATCTAACTATTTTCACAATTTGAATTACAAGAGCATTTTAGATTTTTCGATACTGCTTTTTCAAAAGATTCGAGGCCTTCGTTAATTGCAAACCAGGCAATTCCTAAAGAACCGGCAACATCCAGCCATGGCAATCCAAAAAGCTCATACAAAACACTGGAGCCCAGCAATACAAAAGATAAATAAAAACATGATTTCGTACAATTTGCATCGGCAATAACAGCATCTGAATTCAGTATTTTCCCGGCTTTTATTTTATACCGATACAGGAAATACATGGTTAAAATGGACAGTGATGAAATGATAATCCCCACTACGGTTGTATCAGGTTCATAGCCCTGCCATAATTTAATTCCACTCCCGGCAATTAATCCTGCCGCCAGTATATAAAACGCTACTCCTGTAACGCGCAAAGCATCACGTTCAAAACGGTCACGATTTTCTACCTTGCCCTGTTTTTTTATCCGATACATCATATGTAATATCCCGATTCCGGAAATAACTTCAACAAAGCTATCCACACCAAATCCCAGTAAGGCAATTGTATCATCCTGCACTCCAAACCATACCGAAACCAGAC
Source organism: Bacteroidales bacterium (assembly GCA_021740245.1). Classification (GTDB taxonomy): domain Bacteria; phylum Bacteroidota; class Bacteroidia; order Bacteroidales; family PWNQ01; genus PWNQ01. Next base: position 4,970 of record JAIPAE010000045.1, read on the forward strand.
CTTCAATCAGATTATAGCCCACAGTCACCAAAGCCAATCCAAGAGCTATTTTCATCCATTTTTTTTCATCACTCACCATTAATCTCAGATTTATTTTCTCCACACTCCATCATTTCATCACCAAAGTATGGATTTCGTATTTCTTTCTGTTCACTAATCCAGTAGGCTCCCTTATCGTCATTAGCCATAGGACAAAACTGATAATAGGCGTCTTCTCCGGAAAGCCCAAAAGTTTTTAACGCTTTATAAAAAGGCGGATTAAATGTCACAAAGGCCTTGCGCTGTTTTTCTATATCAGAACTGCCTGCTATAGTCTCCAAATCCCTTTTTATAACCTCCAGATATTCCATCCATTTCATATGAGCTTCACCTTCCAAAAGTCCCATATCAATATTACCCAGGCTTTGCTGAAGCTGATTTGCGTGTTTTTTTACTGCTTTAGCATCAGTAGCTACAAAGCTGTTTTTCATCCGAATATAATCGCTGTAAAAGCTGGTTAATTGTTGCTGAAACTTGTCTGAAACGTCTGTTTTTTCAATCTCTGAATGAGTACTTTCTACAACACCTGCTGTTTCACCTTCCTGAACCAGGTCAGATGTATTATTTTCTTTACCGGCAATACCCGGATTCATCATACTGACTTTACCGGCCAATTGAGCTGCTGCATCCACAGCAAATGTCCCGTTAGAAATTACATGTTCACCTTCTTTTAAACCATCCAGCACCATGATCATATCGCCGGTTTCGTGTCCTGTTGTAATTTCACGCATCCGAAAAACATGCTTATTGTCTTTATTTTGCACATAAACCACTGACCGTCTGCCAGTCCATAACACGGCCGTTTCAGGAATCAATAAGACCTTTTCTCCTCCTTTTTGTGCATTGATATTACCCGTTGCAAACATTCCGGGTTTAAGTTTATTGCGTGTGTTATTAAGCTCTACCCGAACATCAATAACTCTGCTGCTTTCATCAACAAAAGGATCGAGGTACGTTATAGTACCTGAAAAATCCTGCCCGGGATATGCTTCTACCTGCAGGTTCATTCGCTGTCCTTTCTTCAGCCACTGCAAGTCGCGTTCATAAGCATCCAACATAACCCAAACCGATGATAAATCAGCGATTTTAAATAAAACGGAGCCTTGCCTGATGTAATCTCCCTTGCTGATATTCATTTGTGTCACATAACCACTAACATCAGCTTTGATGTCAAAATTTGTTTTCACCTTTTTTGTTTTGAGAATATGTTGGATCTGGTCCTCAGAAATTTTCCATTGTTTCAGCTTCTCCCGGGCAGCCTCTAACATATCATCGTTTCCATATTCCGAACCTGCTGTTTCCAGCAATTCCCGTTGCGCTGCTATAAGGTCCGGAGAATAGACTGTTGCTATCTTTTGTCCTTTTCTGACTTCCTGCCCGTCAAAGTTTACAAAAAGTTCTTCCAGACGACCGGAAAAATGGATAACCTGACTGTATACTTTACGCTGATCTGCCGCAATTTTTCCTTCCAAAAAAATCTTTTTCGAGCGATTTCCTTTTTCTACCTGTGATGTACGAACCTGGGCAAGCTTCATGGCTGCTTCCGTCATTTCAAAATCCTGTACATTTGATCCCTCTGAAGATTCATCTTTAACCGGAATCAATTCCATCCCACATATAGGACAATCGCCCGGCTCACTCTGTCTTACTTCCGGGTGCATGGAGCAAGTATATTCCGTATCTTCTGCTTCTGAATGCTCATGCCCGGAAGTTTCCTGAAGTTTTTCATCCTGATCGCCGCCGGACCAGATCAAAGCTCCGAGAAATATTCCCACGACGAATATCAGTGAAAAAATACCGTATTTCTTTATATCTTTTGTTTTCATTTCTCTGTAGTTTTCATTTTTATCATAAGAAATTATTCCTGCGCCCTGTTATTCAAACTTTCCTCTACATCAAACTGATTGAATATCATCCTTCGTTCCGCATCTATTTTCAACATTTCTACTTTATTGCGAAATGACGTTTGCTGATATTCCAACATTTCACGGCGTATCTTCATCCATTCATCATAATCTGTCATCCCTGTTGCATAATCACTTCTAAGCAGTGACTCCACATACCGCGCATCCTCTGCCTGTTTAACAGCCAGTTCATATTTCCGGAATGCATCCTGATAGCTAGTTTGGATTTCAACAACCTTTGTATATAGTTCATTTTTTCTCTCCTGATAGAGATGATAAAATTTTTCAGCTTCAAAATCCTGCACTGCTACTCTGGCTTTATTTTTCCGGATATTAACCGGCAACTTCAGGCTGACTTTTGCCATCACAGCATCATTGCCACTGCCGGAGACATTCATATCTGTCCGCTCGCCAACAGCAATATATTCAGCTCCAATATTAAACGCCGGATAATTAGAGCGCGCTGCAGCAATGCTGCTGTTTTGCATCATTATCTGTTTATGTTTCAACACCTGTAATTCCGGATTGATACTATCCAGTTCCATTTCCCTGATATCCGGAAATGTCCCTGTTTTTTTCAGTCCAATGCTGTCCCTAAATAAAATAGTTGCATTCGGCTGGCGGTTAGCAATTTTGTTTACACGAATCTTTTTTGCCTTTTGTTCATCCTTGTACATGGCAATCGTTTCTTTTTGGCGGTCAATGGCCATTTTAATACGTACAACATCAGCTTGCGATTTAGATCCATTTCTATATCTCTGTTCAATCCAGTTTTTCTGGGCCATCAGCCATTTCAGTTGTTCTTCATGAATGTCTTGCATTTTACCAGCGAGCCAGGCTTCGTAGTACGCAATGGTTAGTTGATTCATAACGGAATTAGACTTATGCACTAACCTGTAAAAGTCAACGCGGGCCTGGCTCTCTGCAACTTTAGAACGGAATTTTAAAGTCCCGAACCAGGGAACTTGCTGAGATACTCCGGCCCTGTATTCCTGAGGGCCGAGGCGTGTTTCAACCGGACTGACAAAATAGCCGAAAGCAAGTGAGGGGTCGGGTAAAGCTCCTGCCACTGTTTGTTGTTTTAAGCTTGCATACCACTGACTGAATGCAGCCCGAATCCCCGGGTTTTCTTCTACAGTAATTTGCTGCAGGTCTTTCAGGCTTGCTTTTTGAGCGTGTGCTGCCATTGATATTATGAGCAGCAAAACTATCCATAATCGTTTCATGATTTTCCTCCTTTCAGTTTGCGTTCCTGCCATATAGCGTATAAAACAGGTACTACAAAGAGCGTTATCAGCTCAATCAGCATACCGCCAAAAGCAGGTATAGCCATCGGAACCATAACGTCCGAGCCACGTCCTGTCGAGCTAAGTATTGGCATCAATGCCAGAAGTGTTGTCGCCGTTGTCATAAGACAAGGACGCACTCTCCGGCTACCCGCCACAATAACAGATTCATGAATGTCTTCTTTTGTTGTTGGTTGGGATTTACGGAAAACCTGCCGCAAGTAAGTAGCCATTACCACACCATCATCCGTGGCAATACCAAACAATGCAATAAAACCCACCCAGACAGCTACACTAAGGTTTACAGTACCTATCTGGAATAATTCCCTCATATTTGTTCCGAAAACCGCAAAATCCAGAAACCAGGATTGTCCGTAAAGCCATATCAACAAGAAACCTCCTGAAAAAGCAACAGCAATTCCGGAAAATACCATCAACGAGGTAGATGCTGACTTAAACTGAAGGTAAAGAATAACAAAAATGACAATTAAAACTATTGGTATAATAATGCTCAAACGCTTTTCAGCACGTATCTGGTTCTCATAATTTCCCGTAAACTCAAAATTGACACCTTCCGGTACTTTCAACTCGCCTGTATTTATCTTATCTTGTAAATAAGAACTTGCTCTCTCAACAGCATCTACTTCTGAAACACCTTCCTTTTTGTCAAAAATGACATAGCTTGTCAAAAATGAATTTTCACTTTTAATAGCCTGTGGTCCTCTGTGATAAGTAATATCTACCAATTCTCCCAATGGGAGGGATAAATTTTTATTTATTGGGATTTGCATTTCAGAAAGGCTGCCAGGCTTCTTCCTGATCTCTCGAGGATAGCGTACTCTAACCGGATACCGTTCCCGTCCTTCTACCGTTTGTGTAAGCGGAATTCCACCAAGGGCTACTTCAATATAGTTTTGTAATTGATCCACAGTAATTCCGTAACGGGCCATATTATTCCGGTTCAGATTAAGTTGCAGATAAGGCTTACCAACTACACGATCAGCAAAAACCGATTTCGGCTTTAACCCTGGCACATTTTGCAAATGTTCTTCCAGTGCTTTCCCAAAATCATCAATCTGTTGAAGGTCCTGCCCAAAAACCTGAATTCCCATAGGAGCTCTCATCCCGGTTTGCAACATGACCAGACGTGTCTCAATAGGTTGTAGCTTCGGTGCAGAGGTAACACCCGGAAGGTCTGTCACACGAACGATCTCATCCCAAATATCATCGCTCGATTGGATATGATCACGCCATTGGCGGAAATATTTTCCATTGCGGTCAGGGATCAGCTTGCCATTCTCATCACGGATAAATTCACCCGATTTGTCTATGGCAAATCTTATTCGCCGCCCATCTTCATCCAGCTTATACTCTGATTTATAAAGGATAACATTCTCAAACATACTCATCGGAGCCGGGTCCAGCGGAGATTCCACACGACCGGCTTTCCCGACAACAGTATTTACTTCCGGGATGGCAGAAACAGCCATATCCAGCTTCCGAAGATATTCTTTATTGGCTTCCACTCCGGAATGTGGCATGGATGTGGGCATCAACAAAAATGAACCCTCATCCAAAGATGGCATAAACTCCTTGCTCACACCCGGAAATGTATGTGTTAAACCACTCCATAGGCTGGTTGTACGGATGTTAACATTTAGCTGATCAAAACCTTTGGCTGTAAAATTGAAAACTTTATCAAATCCAAGCCAGATATTAACACCAAGAAGAATAATAAGAGCAGGTAATAAGAGAAAGGTTTTTTTGTGCCGAAGTAAAAATCGTAAAATGGGTTGGTAATATTTGATAACAACCAGAAATAGTAAAAGTAGTCCACCGATTATAAAAAACAGAAACAGTATATTAGTAAACAAACTTTTTTCAGGCCCTAACGGCAGCCATTCACGACTTAGAAGAAACCCAACTGCGAAAACAACGACTGCATTATTGAGTATTTGAAATAAACCGGGTTTGTAAATAAATAATGAAATAAGATTTAATATTCCGATAAGTAATAATACCCAGGCACCCCAATGCCCTGAAACAAAAATCAAAACAACCCCGGCAAGTGCTAATAAGCTATTCGCTATAATTTTAGCTTGATTTCTTTTAATTTTTAGACCAAATATCCAGTAAGCAATAGGAGGGATCAGGATCAGAGTAACAATAAGTGCTGCCACCAAAGCAAAAGTCTTTGTAAAAGCTAATGGACCGAATAGCTTTCCTTCTGCTCCCTGCATACTGAATACAGGGATAAAGCTAATAATGGTAGTAAGGACAGCAGTTAGAATTGCTGATGAAACCTCGGAAGAAGCCCGGAAAATAATCTCTTTGAGTTTTTCTTCCGGCCTGGCATTTTCCATATGCCGGACAATATTTTCTACAAGCACAACAGCCATGTCCACCATAGTTCCAATAGCAATGGCAATACCGGACAGAGCAACAATATTTGCCGTAATATCCATGTACTTCATGGCGATAAAAGTCATGAGTACAGCTATTGGAAGCACACCTGAGATCAAAGCCGAGGCCCGCAGATTCATCACCATGACAATGACCACAATCAGTGTAATCAGTATCTCCAATGAAAGTGCTTCTTCCAGTGTGCCAATAGTTTCATAAATAAGTTCGGTGCGGTCATAAAACGGAACAATCTTAACCCGGGACAATGTACCATCATCCAGTTCTTTTGATGGCATTCCGCCTTCAATATCCTTGATCTTTTCTTTAACATTATTAATCACTTCAAGCGGATTAGCACCATAACGAGCCACGACAACTCCTCCAACTGCTTCAGCTCCGGATTTATCCAGTATCCCTCTGCGCTGAGCCGGACCTGTTGTTACATTTGCAACATCTTTGATCTTCAAGGGCGAATTGTCATTTTGCTCAATAACTGCACTTTCAATATCTTCGATACTTTTGATATAACCAAGGCCGCGCACCAAGTACTCTACATTATTGACCTCCAACGTCCGGGCACCTACATCACGATTAGATTGTTTCACGGCATTAACAACCTGGCTCAGGGTCACACCATGTACTTTAAGGGCAGCAGGGTCAACGTCCACCTGATATTCTTTCACATACCCTCCGATAGAAGCCACTTCAGATACTCCTTCTGCAGATGCCAGGGCATATCGAACATGGAAATCCTGAATACTGCGCAACTCTTGTGGGTCCCATCCTCCGGTAGGATTTCCGTTTTTGTCACGACCTTCTAAAGTATACCAGAATATTTGCCCTAAAGCAGTAGCATCCGGACCAAGTGAGGGTTGTACCCCTTCAGGTAATGTAGACTCGGGAAGGGAGTTGAGCTTTTCCAAAATACGGGAACGACTCCAGTAAAATTCTACGTTATCTTTAAATATTACATAGATGGAAGAAAAACCAAACATTGAGTTTGACCGTACTGTTTTTACTCCGGGAATACCAAGCAATGCTGTAGTCAATGGATATGTAATCTGATCTTCCACATCCTGAGGAGAACGGCCAGACCATTTTGTAAATACTATTTGCTGATTTTCTCCAATGTTAGGAATAGCATCTACCGCCACAGGATCACGTGGAAATCCACCCATGTCCCAGTTAAAAGGACTTAATGCTAAACCCCATCCAACTAACAAAAGTAGCAATAGGAATGTAACTATCCTGTTTGTCAGAAAAAAATGAATGATTTTATTAAGCATATGATTTTTTTTTGAGTATTATTAACTGTAATTAGGCTTTACCAACAGTTATTAATCATCAAAGAAGATATCGCATAAGAAAGGAAAGATCACGATAATACTCCACAGGCGGAGCATTGCCGGCTGTGATATGGCCTGTAAATAAATAAAAGTAGGCGTTTTGTAATAAAACACCCTGAGAATTTATATCCAATGAATAATCAGGTATATCATAAATATTATTTGCCATTAAAAAAAGATCCGTAATTTTTACATTCTGCTTTTCTTCATGACAATTCGGGCATGATTTTTTATCATTTTGTGTTTCGCAGGTAGAACTTTCACTTTGGCAGGTTTTCACTGCTTCACAACAGTTATGATTATGATCATTGAGGAAAGAAAAAAAATACGTTTCAACAACAACAAGTTTACCTTTACAGTAATGCTGGTTGATGGTAAAACCCAACATGGCCGGAAACAGCAACAAGAATACTGCTATGTTGATAAACTTTCGCATAAATTTAAAAAACACAAAGAAAAACCATTTGTTTAAAATGTCAGTAATATTAACATATATTTTTATGCGTTATATTAACATTATTGGTTGTCAGTGCTCTGTTCATAAAAAAGGTAACTGCTCCGATAAACAATCCGGAAATTTAACTGTCAATATTGATCTTAATCCATTTGTTTTTTTACTACTCCACGGTTTCCATTGAAAAGTAGTTAAAAAGTATGTATTTTTGACTAATCTGAAAAAACACCAATAATGAAGATAACAAAAACAATAATATGGAAATAAAGCCCAGGATATTAATTGTAGATGACCATTACGCTAATATACTGACAACAAAAAAGTTATTAACTGGTTTTGATGTAGATTTCATAACGGCTGAATCCGGTCTAGAAGCTTTGGAAAAGGCAAAAGATGTAGAATTCGCGCTGGCAATTTTGGATGTTCAGATGCCGGAGATGGATGGCTTTGAAACTATGAAAGCATTAAGAAAATCAAATACTTCCTCTTTTTTACCCATTATATTTTTGTCTGCCATTTATAAAGACGACCAACATATCTTAAAAGGTATAGAGCAGGGTGCTGTTGATTTTATTACTAAACCTGTTGAACCCGGAATATTAAGAGGAAAAGTATCTGTTTTTCTTGAATTATACAGTGAACGAAAAAAAGTTGAATCTTTACTTACCAAACAAAAAGAGGCAAATCAAAAATTAGAAGCCCTCCGTAAAGATGAAATAAAAGCACGAGAAAAAGCTGAAGAAGCAACACAGTCAAAATCCCGTTTTCTTGCAAACATGTCTCATGAGATCAGAACTCGTTAAACGGCATCATTGGTATGACAGATATCCTTAAAGATACGGAACTTGACGATGAACAGTGGGAGTATCTCAATACCATTTCATTGAGTGGAGACAATTTGCTACGCATAATAAACGATGTTTTGGATTTTTCAAAAATCGAATCCGGACAAATGGTATTTGAAAACCACGAATTTAATATCCGGGAAAAGATTTCATCGATAAAAAAGCTTTTTCAACACAAAGCCTCCGAACAAGAAATTGATATATATTCATCGGTTGATCCCGCTGTGCCGGAAATGATAATTGGTGACAGTACCAGACTTTTACAGATATTGACAAATCTGATGACCAATGCTGTAAAATTTACCGAAAGTGGCTTTGTTAAAGTCGATTTGACTGTCAAAGAACAAAAAGAAGAAAAAATTACCCTTCACTTTAAAGTCATCGATACAGGAATAGGTATAAAAGAAGAAAATAAAGAACGGTTGTTTCGCGAGTTTTCCCAGGCTGAAACAGATATTACCAGAAAATATGGAGGAACCGGTTTAGGTCTGGCTATATCAAAAATGCTGGCAGAATCCATGCATGGCCAAATCGGCGTAAAAAGTAAATATGGAAAGGGATCGACATTTTGGTTTGAAGTGGTTTTAAAAAAAGGTAAATCATCTGTGAAAAAAAACACTGTTGAAAAAAATGATATAAATAAAGAAAAAGGAACATCTGCATCTGATAAAATCAAAGTGCTTTTGGCTGAGGATAACATTGTCAACCAGAAAGTAGCTTTAGCAACCTTAAAAAACAAAAATGTTGATGTTGTCGTTGCTAACAATGGCAAGCTGGCTATGGAAGAATTTTTCAAACATGATTTTGACCTGGTCATAACTGATCTGATGATGCCTGAAATGGATGGATTTGAAGTTGCATTGGCCGTTCGTAATCAGGAAAAATCCAAAGGCCTGAAGCATATACCAATCATCGCAATGACAGCCAGTGTAACAGAAGAGATTAAAGAAAAATGCGAACAATATAATATTGACAGTTATCTGAGTAAACCATTTAATAGTTCAGATATAGATAATATCCTCAAATTAGTGGATATTTCCGGCTAATTTCTCATTGCACCGTTGAACAGATTTATATTTTATTGGTTCTTCTTATGAAGGAAATCACGTATAAATGAATGTTTCAACTTTAAAACAGTTTATTAAGCTAATTGAACAAACAATACCCGCAAGAAAAAATCTGGTATTGAATTATTTAAATAATACCTTTAATTTTCAGCAAGATATTTATTTACTTAAGGAAACACTCAGTAAAATCGCTCAGATTCCACAAGAAAATAATAATTTCGTTCTCCGTCTTAATGATGGTAACATATTAAGAATGGAAGCGGAATACGAAGTTGATGAGTTAAAAAAAGATATTTATTTTTTTGAACATCAATACAATAATTTTATCACTTACTTATCTAAAACACATACTGATTTCGATCAGGAGGTGAAAGCCGGAACCGAATTTCTGCAAAGCAGGAATATTCAAAACTTCATCACCGATCGCGATGGCACAGTCAACAATTACTGTGCACGTTATAACACTTCAGTGCAATCCGCCTACAATGCAGTTTTTTTATCAAATTTTTCACGAACGGTGCAGCATGCTGTTCTGTTAACATCAGCACCATTAAAAAACAAGGGGCTTTTTGATATCAGTGTTTTGCCGGACAAAGCATTTATTCTTGCCGGTTCCAAAGGAAGAGAATTTATAGATATCAACGGAACATCCGGCAACTTTCCCATTCAGGAAGAGAAGAAAAATATCCTGAGAAAATTCAACAACGAGCTATCCGAATTGCTTCTCAATCGGGAATATTCGGCTTTTGCCCGTATTGGTTCCGGACTGCAGTATAAATTCGGACAAACTACAATTGCCCGACAGGATATCAATCAATCTATCGACCTGCAAAAGTCTACTGATTTTCTGGATATCATTAAGGGGCTGGTTCATAAAACAGACCCGGAGGAAAAGCACCTTGCAATTGAAGACACAGGACTGGACATAGAAGTTATCCTAACTGTTGAATCGGCTAATGAAAACAGCGTTAAAGACTTCAACAAAGGACATGGCCTGGAATTTCTTAACAAAGCATTAAAACTAAATTTGCATGAAGGATCAAACCTTATTTGCGGAGATACAAATTCAGACGTTCCTATGGTCGAAAAGTCTCGTGAGCTAAACACCTCTACATCTGCTATTTTTGTTACCAGGGAAAAGACTTTAAAGGACAAAGTTAAAAGTATATGCCCTGACAGCTATTTTGTCAGTTCTCCCGACATACTAGTCACCATATTAAACCAAATATCAAACCATTAATTATGAGCATTAAAAATTTAAAAGGCGCCATTTTTGATCTTGATGGTGTGGTAACCAAGACTGCAACCACTCATTTTAAAGCATGGAAAATTGTTTTTAATGAATATATGGAAAAACGGACAAAAGGGTTCCAGGATAAACAACCGTTTATACAATTTTCCAAAAGTGATTATCTAACATATGTTGACGGCAAACCGAGATATGAAGGCGTCATGTCATTTCTTGACTCCAGAGGCATTGAACTTCCTTACGGTAATCCGTCAGATGAAACAAACAAACATACAATTTGCGGAATAGGTAACCGCAAAAACCAGAAATTCAGAGAACTGGTAGAGAACGAAGGAGTAAAAATATACAAAACATCAATCCGTTTCATTGACAAATTAAAAGAACAGGGGATCAAGGTTAGTGTTGCTTCCTCCAGCAAAAACAGCCGGTATATTCTGGAAAAGACAGGCCTTATAGATAAATTTGAATCTATAGTGGGTGGACAAAGAGCCGAAGAAAACAGCCTGCGCGGCAAACCGGAACCCGATATTTTTGTGAAAGCAGCAGAGGATATGGGTCTTCATTCCAGCCAGTGCCTGATGGTTGAAGATGCTATTTCGGGAGTCAAGGCCGGAAAAAAAGGAAACTTTTCATGTGTCATAGCAGTCGCAAGAGATGATAACCAATTTGATCTGTTGCGCTTTGGTGGTGATTTCGTTGTCAGTGACCTTAAGGAAATTAAGTGGAAGGATCTAGTTGAGTGGTACGAAG
>JAIPAE010000046.1 GCA_021740245.1 Bacteroidales bacterium
CTCTTTTTTCTCTTCTTCTGGTTTGTCTTCAGCTTTTTCTTCCGTGGAGGGTTCCTGTTTTTTTTCTTCCGGAGCTTCTTCTGATTTAGTTTCAGCCTCAGAAGTTTTTTCTTTAGCAGGAGCTGGAGCTTCTTCTGTTGCAGCTTCAGCAGTTTCTTCAGCAGCTTCGGTTTCCTGGCTTTCACCAGCAGCTTCATCAATTTCCTCCTTACGACGCTTTGCAATTTCTGCAGCTCGTTCTTCATTTACCTTGCGCTCAGCTTCAAGCTTCTTTTTCTTTTCTTCTTTTTGCTTCAACTTGAAATCTTGTGCTTCACGCCCGATTTTCTCTTCTTTTTCTTTCATCCATGCTTCAAATTTGGCGTCAGCCTGCTCTTGCGTTAAAGCGCCTTTTAAGACTCCTTTTTGCAGATGATTCTTATAAAGAATGCCTTTATAAGAAAGAATTGCACGTACTGTTGCTGTGGGTTGCGCACCCTTCTGAAGCCAATCCAGCGCTCTCTCGAAATTAATATCGACTTCTGCTGGTTGTGGAAGCGGATCGTAGGTGCCAATCTTCTCGATATATCTTCCGTCTCGTGGTGCACGACCATCCGCAATTACAATGTGAAAGAAAGGTTTTTTCTTTCTTCCGCGCCTCTGTAATCTGATTTTTGTTGGCATAACTTCCTGTTTTTAATGAACTTTTTGTAAATGAGCGGCAAAAATAATACTATTTTTTTATTTCTAAAACCTTTTTGAGAATTATTTTTCCTTATCAAGCATCTTTCATTAACATTTTTTAATATTTCCTAAAGGCTTATTCCATTGTCAGTCGATATTGAATCCTTTCCTTTGTACAAAACTATTAAAAAAGTAACTTATGAATTTGAAAAAAACAACAGCAATTTTTACAGTGCTTTTGATGGCCGTGTTTACTTTTAATCTGACAGCCCAAACAGTCACTCCTTCTCAAAAACAAGGTGATGATAAAATATCAGATGCAGATCTGAAAAAATATACTAAAGTGTCCGACGGACTAAGTGAAATGCAGCAAAACTCAAGAGCCGAAATGGAAGCTATCGTTAAAGATAATGGCATGGAGCTTAACCGCTTTAGCGAAATCTCCCGGGCGAAACAATCAGGGAATGAAATTGAAATGACTGGAGAAGAAGAAAAAAATTACAATACAATCTCCAGGAAGATTCAGGAATACAATCAGAAAAATCAGCAAAAAGCTATGCAGATTCTGAAAAAACATTCGTTGAGTCAGCAGAAATTTATGCAAATACGTCAACAACTGAGAAGCGATAAAGAACTGCAAACCCGCCTGAAAAATATTCAGGAACAATAACAACAGCAGTTTTTATAAGATGGAATCCAAAAGGGACGTGCATTAGTGCTCTCTTTTGGATTTTTTTATGCAGCGTTGTTTTTGAATTGCCAAAAAAATCTGCAACAGTTGAATAGTAATCTTATTTCCGGATTTGATGCACAACTTTTTAAGCTTCAATTTGTTCACTTAAGAAACAAAAAACCAGATATTTTTTATGTACCGAGGCATGATCCACCTAAGGCGGAACACACACGCGGATGATTAAATGGCGTAATGAGTAATGCGATGATGCGATGATGTGATGATGCGAAAGGGCGAACGAAGCGACTAAAGCGACTTAAGCGAACGAAGAGACGAAGAGGCGAAGAGACTGAGAGACTGAGAGAAACAACGAACAAACACAGAACACCGAACAAAATTATAAACAGATGAAACGAACATGAATTTTAGCATTCTAAAATACACACACGAGAATGATTAAAATTCATCGTGAGTTCCATCTGACCGCTAAAATCAAAATTATAAACAGATGAAAGGATTTCTATTTACTTCAACATCGGTTTTACACGACTGAGTTTTCCGTCTGTCTCGGCGGGTTTAATATCCAGAATTTCGGAAATCAGGCTGTACAAATCTATATTTTCAAAAGGTTCAGCAATATAATTTTTTCTGAACGCCGGACCATAGGCATAAAATATTGCCTGCATATCCTTATTATTATTGTCAAATCCATGCGTAGCTGCATATTTAATTTTTTTAGGACCATAAGTCACAGACCAGGCCGAATCGGCTAATACAATTAAATCCAGCGTCCGGGGATTATGGCCATAGTTTAACCTTTTTGGGACTTCACCATGTTTCCATACTTTAATATGATCAACTTCAGATAATGCTTTATAGGCGGTGTCCAGATATTGGTCTTTAATCTTCAAAAGGAAATTTGGATTATGGCCTTCTATCGCAATTAGCCCTGTGCTATCAAGATGTTCTGACAGGTCAATTTTCCTGTTATTGCTTATATTTCCCATTCCATGATCTGATGTTACGATGATGTTTATCTTATCATGAAAAGGCAGTTCTTCAATTTTGGTCATAAATACTCCCAGCATGCTGTCCAGTGCCATAACAACAGAATCCGCAGCAGAACTGTGTGGCCCTGAGTAGTGGGCTGTAGCATCCGGTTCATGCATATACCACATAATTAATTCCGGGCGTTTTTGCGGAGGAAGATTGAGCCAGCTTATGACTGAATCTATGCGTGCAGCAAATGAAATGTTTTTATTATAGCTCTTCCAGTATGTTGCTAGATTTTTTGCACCCATTACATCTGAGCCAACCCAGAAAAATGTAGCGGCCGTTAGTCCGTTTTTTTCTGCTGTTTCCCAAATAGGTTCACCATCATAAAAATCTGGGTTATTACGTGAAGTGGAATCTGTCATCGAATAATGCAGCTCCAGTTCCGGATCATAAAAACTGTTCTGTACCAATCCATGATGATCAGGATACAATCCTGTTGCCATTGAATAATGATTGGGAAATGTTTTAGTGGGAAAAGCCGGTTTTAATGATTTTGCTTTTACTCCCATAGAGGCAATTCTATCAAGGTTGGGCGTGGATACATTGTCCGGATAATCCCAGCGGAAACCGTCCAGTGATAACATGATTACATATTCCTGATTATTCGATGCTGAATTATTTTCCGATGAGTTGTTTCTACAGGAATAGATTGAAATGAGCAAGCCTATAGTTAATAAAAAAAAGTTAGCTGTTCTCATAATGACAGATTTTTCACAAAAGTAAAGAAATGTATGCATGTTATAATTGGCCATGCCTTAAATCTGCATTAAAGTTTTTTGGAATTAGTTAATTAGAATTCTGATGGAATTTATTTTGGAAACTGAAATTCAATAAAATAATTTGGAAATTGTCTCATTGTTATTTATATTTGGTAAACGAAAATTTGGGTTTAAACACTTTTATATATAACATAAACCTTCCTTGGTATTTCCACTGGAAGGCTGGTTATCTTCTTTAAATATGAAACTTTATTAAAATATCTTTTACATAAACTAAATTAATTACAAAAACAGGAGGAATTAAGTATGAAAAAAACAATTACTATTTTATTATTCTTATTGATAGGTATTTTACCTGCGTTAATAGCTCAAAGTAACCGTCCTTTACTTGAATCCAAAGGCATAAGTCAGAGTAATGTAGATGTGTATGGGAGTCCGGTAGTTATCGAACAAGTTGACATAGATGCCCCGGAGGCAGGCTGGGTAGTTGTGAATTTCAACGGTATGTGTCACCCGGATGCGGGTGATAATATTGTACTCGCGGCCAGCGATGCCACTAGCTGGACAGTTAATGACGGAAATACAAGTGTATACGATGAACGATCAAGTTTTTCCCATACACGTGTTTATGAAGTTAATCAGGGTGTGAAAACGTTTTATGCTATAGCAGAAAATTATGTGAATACAGCGGGTAACGGACATATTAATATTTATGGGAATTTAAGTGCTGAATATTATCCCTATTCGGGAGATGTGCGTGTAGCGTATTCCGGAATTAGTAAAACGAATATTGATCTTCGAGGTAATCCTGTAGAACTCGGACAGGTAACAATAGATGCAAGTACGAGCGGAAAAGTATTTGTCCGTTTTGATGGAGATTGCAGTCCGGATATGGGTGATCGCATTGTTTTGGCAGCAAGTAACACTGTTAGCTGGGGTACAAATGACGGGAGTGTTAGTGTTCGAAATGAAGATGGAACCTTTTCACACGTAAGAGTTTATGATGTCAACCCGGGCATGCATACATTTTATGCTGTGGGTGAAAACTATGTTAACCAGGGTGGAAACGGCTATGCTTCTGTTTACGGAAATCTTGTTGCTGAGTTTTATCCTTCAACAAGTAATGCTATTGTTGATGCAACAGGAATAGCCAAATCCTATATTGACTTAAGAGGCAATCCGGTAGCATTGGATTCGATTACAGTGGATCCGGGTATATCCGGTACTGCTTTAGTTAACTTTGATGGTACATGTAATCCTGATCTTGGAGACCGTATTGTTTTGGCAGCCAGTAATAATAAATCCTGGAATGCTAATGATGGCAATGTTAATGTTGATGATGAATATGCTTGCTTTTCTCATTCCAGGGCTTATGCTATTAGCCAGGGTCCACACTCCTTCTACGGAGTAGGAGAAAATTATGTCAACCAGGGAGGAAATGGACTAGCTTCCATATATGCAAATTTGGCAGTTAAATTCTTCCCGGATGATAATACATCGGTTTCCCAGGTTGAAAACGATAATTTGTTGAAAATATATCCAAATCCGGCTATGGATGAATTGATTATTAAGTTCAACAAATCAAACAATAATCATCTGCAAATAATGAATACTGCTGGCCAAATTATTGAAAGTACTGAGTTGTCAGCTATAAAAACAAAGATTGATATATCAGAAATAGCTGCTGGTGTTTACTATGTTAGGATACAGGGACCTGAAAGAACTCATGTCAGGAAGATTATCAAGCAATAAGAATAAACTGTACTCGCCTACTGCACTTGCATATGGTGAATTTTAGAAAGGTTAAAAAGGCTGCTCACGTGGGCGGCCTTTTTAACCTGTATCATAATCTTCCATAACACATTCTGCCGACAGAAGATTGTTAACAACAATGCAGTTACTGGCATCTAAATTTTCTGAGAGTTTGAAATTATTTTATGCCCGGGTTTGTATCCCGAAATCGATTAAATAAAAGCAAATAGTGAACAAAGCCCTTTTGTTTTTGCTTTATATTTGAAATCTCAATGAGCCTGATACATGGATAAAGAATTAAAAAGAGTAGTATACAGTGGTTTTTTTCCGTTAATTTTTCTAATCGTAATATGGTTGATAAAGTTGATTGAATACCATTATGATTTAAGCTTTTCTGACCTGGGTATATTACCTTTAAATATAACTGGTTTGAAAGGGGTTTTATTTTCTCCTTTATTACATGGAAACTGGGATCATCTCATATCGAATACTGTCCCTTTGTTTGTTTTGGGGTGGGGCTTATTTTATTTTTATCATAAGGTAGCTTATCAGATATTTTTTTTATCGTGGATCATAACAGGAATCTGGGTATGGGCTTTTGCACGTGAAAGCTATCATATAGGAGCAAGTACGATTGTTTATGCGCTTGCTGCATTTCATATAGCAAGTGCTTTGATAAGACGAGAAAAGCATGTTTTGGCATTTATGATGTTGGTATTCTTCTTATATGGAAGTATGATCTGGGGCTTTTTCCCTGATTTTTTTCCCCGCCGTAATATTTCATGGGAAGGTCATTTAATGGGGTCGCTTGCGGGTGTTATACTGGCTTTTTTCTTTAGAAAACAAGGCCCACAACGTTATATTCCGGATTGGGAGGAAGAAGAGGAATCTGAAGAAGCTGATGAAGAACCTTACTGGCTTGTGGATTATGATTTGGATAATGAAGACCCGCGGAAATTAAATGTAAAATACCATTACCGGAAAACAAAATAAGACTAATGATCACGCAAACTTTTTTGCATATCCCGTTTTATATCTTTGGATTTTATGCTTTCTTTTTTATCATAGCTGTGCTTACCTTTAGCGAGAGCTATATCAACTTTTGCCCAACCTTCTTCACTGATAAAAACCAGGGTTGGAACAATCGTAAAACCTTTTTCTTTTGTTTTGTTGCGAAGCTTTTTTAATTCACGTTTTGTGAGCAATAATTTCCGGTCTCGCTTGGGCTCGTGCGTGTAATGGATAGCCATATTATAAGGTGAAATATGCATCCCCCGGATATATAGCTCTCCCTCAGGGCTAAATGTGCAATATGCTTCCGAAATTGATGCTTTCCCCTGTCTTATGGATTTTATCTCACTGCCTGTTAATACTATACCAGCCGTAAATTCTTCAATTAAAAAATAACGGAACGAGGCTTTTTTATTTTTGATATTTACTCTGCTTGCATCCATTCTAATTGCAAAAGTAATAAAGCTGTTGAACTTTAAGTTTGTATTTTGTAATTTAAACAAAAAACTTAATAAGCCTGTACTATTCATAAAAAAGTAAAGAGTCATATTTAATAGTATTTTAATTTGAAATACAAGTATAGGGTTAAAACTATATTTTTATTTATTTTATACGGGTGTATTAATTTCATGCCATCTGGTATTCCACCGAAGAGGCAGGGCAGTGTCTGACCTAAACTTAATGCATGAATAATTAAGGTAAGGTTGAAATTTTTGAGATCAATTCATGATAAATCTTTATAACATATTAGGTGTTAGCAAAAATGCTTCACAACAGGAGATAAAGCAGGCATACAGACAACTGGCCATGAAATATCATCCTGATAGCAGCAATACAAAGGATACTACGGAATTATTCGTAAAGATCAATAAGGCTTATCAAATTCTTGTAGTACCAGAACGAAGGGCATGGTATGATCAACAATTATATAAAAGTAAAAGCAGAGCATCAGATCGAAGGAGCTACAAGCATAATCCGGTAAGTGAGAAAACAAGGGCAGAAGCAGCAGCAAGATACCGTTACTATAAAACTGTTATGCAGCGGGAAAAGAGTCTCCCGGTATGGAGAAGACAGGGATTTTTTATTGCAACACTTTCACTAATGATCATTTTTTTGAGTGTGTTGTTTTTTAATGATTTGCATTACCTGATGATTCGCCGGCACAATACCTATACTACGGGTGTTGTACTTTCACCATACAGTTTTAAGAGCAGTAAAAACCTGCATTACAGCTATAAAGTTGCTGGTGAGTCTTTTGTAGAACATGAATCGCGGCCAACAAAACCCGGGTTGGGAAAAATAATTCCAAAGAACGGTATCCCTGTCATAAAAGGTTATAAATATATTGTTTGGTATAATCCTGAGCATCCGGAAAGAAGTATTATAGATTTGGAGTATCCCACAGGGGCCACGATTCTGGAAATACAAAAGAAGGCTGCTATGATTCTTCAAGATCACTATGGATTTACAAGAGGACAGTCGTATTGCATGATCAATGAATTATACCGGATAAAAGGCCTTACAGCTCTTGGCCATATTTTATGCTCCCGGATAAAATGGTATCAAAACATTGATCATAATTTGACAACATTTAAAAAACTCAAAAAATCAAACCTTTGGGATGAGGCAAGCAAGAAGTGTAGTAATGGTTTATAAATTAACATCACCAATCCTGTTTTGAATGGACTGGGTCTTTTGTTTCATCATGCCTTTTTTGTCCTTCTTAATGTCGAATTTAATTGTCGAGTAAATTCTTTTACTATCAGGTTCAAGCGTATCGTATGCTTTTTGAATCATAGCAAGGGCTTCACTGACGGTTTCAGTTTCAAAAATTGTACCCATCGGAGTGAGTTGATAAGGAATATCACCTTCTTTGAACATATTAATAATTTTACTCACATATTCACTGACACTTGCACCTTTATCAGTTGGAAACATCGCAAATTCAACTAAAACAGCCATAATCGTTTTTTTACAAAAATAAATAAACCGGGTTATTCAGTCAAGATCTTTATTCCATATTTCCCATGCTTGTTTTGCTTGTTTTTCAAGCATTAATTCTCCGTTTAAGCCTTGAGCCCCTCTGGCTCTTGCTTCTTTTAAAAGTTTTGTTTCATTAGGATTATAGATCAAGTCGATGAGAAAGTTTTGCTTACTAAACAGGGCCGGGGGAATGGGAGGCATTTCATTTGTCTTCGGATATGTCCCGGCCGGTGTGCAATTAATAACCACAGGATAGTCCTGCAAGATTTCGTGGTTTAATTGGAGATAATTTAAATCTCCTTTGTTATTGCTGCGGCTCACAATCAAATAAGGGATATTATGCTGTTTTAATATATACGAAACTGCTTTAGAAGCCCCGCCGCTACCCAGGATGAGAGCACCTGTAATATTGACCCAACAAGAATGAAGTAAGTGCTCAAAACCATATATATCCGTATTATATCCTTTTAAGAAAAGATTTTCTTCAGATCTCTTTATACTGATAGTGTTCACTGCACCAACAACTTCTGCCTGCTCATCAATTGCATCCAGTTGTGCTGTGATTTTTTCTTTGTGCGGAATAGTGACATTTAGACCAATCAGGGACGGGTGATGGTGAATGAGTGACCTTAATTCATTGATGTTCTTTAGCTCAAAAACCTGGTATTCATATTGATGCCGGTTATCTGCTTTAAAAATCCTACGGAAAAGCTCAGGTGAATGAGAATGCTTTAACGGGTAACCTATAAGACCGGCTATTATCATGATTTTTTCTTTTCTCCGTATTTTTCAATAAGCCAAATGATTGCAAATCCTAAAATCATCCAGAACACTGCATAAAGGACCTCAAAAGATAATTCCGGTAAATATCGTTCATAACCTATCACAACAGGATCACCATGACGGTCTAACATGACTGCTCCATTTTTTAAAAGTGGAATTTCGTTTTTCCATGGCCATACAATGGCTAATGAGCCAAAAATGAAACCACTCAAAACAGATAAAGTATTGTCCTTTTGATTTTTAAAAATCCATGCAAGAACATTTGAAAAGGCAATCACACCGGCAATTGCACCAAGAATAAATACTCCCAGTAATTCTAAATGGTTAACGGTTTCGGGATTTGAAGCAAAAAAAGATAAATCCCACTGCATAAGTTCACCGATAGCTGTCGATAACGAATTTACAGCGGTAACCATAAGCAGGACGTAATTTCCCATCAACATCAAAATAAAGGAACCGGATAATCCGGGCAGTATCATACCACTCATGGCAATCATTCCACAAATAAACACATACCAGTAACTTTCATTTTGTTCGGCATGTGTGAGGAATGACATGCCGAAACCAACTGCAGCTCCTATAATCAATAATATTATGCGGTCTGCTTTCCATTTTTCAACTCTTCTGGCTATAAAAATTACTGAAGCCAAAATAAGCCCGAAAAATACAGACCAGATAATGATGGGTTCATTTGTCAGCAAGTATTCAAAAAGCCGGGCAATGGAAAAAATACTGAGAACAGCTCCAAGGAATACAGCTACGATAAAAAAAAGGTTTACATGATGGGCAAAGCTTTTCCACCGGAATGTAACCAGATATTTCAACGCTTTTAAATCAAAAGATTTCAGGGAATTGATCAGTTCTTCATAAATATTGGTAATTAATGCAATAGTACCACCTGAAACACCTGGTATCACATTGGCAGCGCCCATCCCGAAGCCTTTAATCAGAAGAATGATGTAATAGGTGAGGCTTTTAAACATTCATCAGATGTTTGAAGATTCTTTCATTTGTTCGGGTAAGAACTGGAAAAAAGTATCTCCACGTAATCCGAGTCGAAGAGTCTCCAGGGCGATTACCTGATCCGGGGCAATGTTTCCCAGGTTGACATTCGCTCCGAGTTCTTGAATAAACCATGCTTGTTGTGATTTTTTCGGCGTTTCCCACATGATTTTTTCCGGTGGAATATTGCTGACGATTTTATTTACTAATGCAACATGTGCATTTCCGTTTGGCCTGTATATACCTACATTTCCGCTTTCCCGGGCTTCGGCAATAACCATGGTTGAACCGGCATTTAATTCGGTATCCATCATATTGATCCATTTATTGGGCGCAATGATTATACCTTCCTGTTTTGATCCAACTTCCGATAATACAGTAAAATCTTTGGAATATTCTTCAATCCAGCTGAGCTTTTCGTCATGATCAACAACGATACTTCCATCAGAAATTTCCAGCGCTGCGAGTCCAAGCTGGTCCATAACTTTTTTATATTCATCCCTCAGGTCTCTGACTATAAAGGCCTCAAAAAGAGTCCCTCCAAGATAGGGGATGATATCATTATCCTGGAATAGCTTTATTTTTTCTTTTACATCTGGAGTAACCGCAGATGTGCCAAACCCAAGTTTTATATAGTCTATAAGATGGCCGGAAGAGGCAATAAGATTTTCCGATTCACGTAAACTCAATCCCTTATCCATAATCATGGCTATACCTTCATTTCTTGGCTTTGAAGGTCTTTCCGGTACAAAAGGTAATTCAAAATTCATGTTAAAATAATTAACTGTTGTGCTTTATTTGTTTTGCCTGCTCAATCATCTCAATTATTGCTGGATTGTTTAACAAAGAATCATCCATCTCTATAAATTCAGTGTATTTGTTGAAATCCAAATACAAAGCATCCTGCAAGAGGCTGAAACCTTCTTTGTTTTTTTCATCCGTTATGAGATAAAAACTTAATCTGTACATTAAAGAAGCATTTTCCGGGAAAACAGATATAGCATTTCTGAGTATCTGAATGCCTGAATCAATATCTTCATCACGAAGAGCGATTACTTCTGCCAGGTCCATCCAAATGTCGGGGTTTTCCGGATTTAACTCCAGGGCATTATCAAAAGCGCCGACGGCCTGTTCATAGTCTTCCAATGCCTTATATATGTCACCTTGTAGTATTGAAAAATCAGCATTCTGATTATTGAGTTTACGCGCCTTTATAATAAAATTGAGTGCTTTATTGTAATTGGAGGTTTCATAATAAACTGATGCAAGGCCAGCCCAGGATTCACTAAGGTTTTCGTTTAATTCGATTGCTTTGAAGTAATATTGTATAGCTTTATCGTGTTCATCAAGCTTCTGATAACATTCAGCAATATACTGAAAAGTTAGAGGTTCTGGAGATTCAAAATTTAATGTCTCATTATATGATTCAATAGCTTCCCAAAATTTTCCCTTGTTACACAAGACAGATGCTTTGTTAAAATATGCTGACGGATAATCAGGTTCTAAAGCAATAGCAAAATCAAATGCCTCAACAGCTTCATCATATTCGTCCAAATGGGAGCAGGAAACCCCAAGATTAAACCATGCTAAAGATGAAAGTGGATTTTCTTCCAGATAGGCTTTGAAATAATCAGTACTATCTTTGATGTTTCCCAATGCTTCAAAACAATAAGCTAATTCATACAAAGCATTCTCGTTAGATGGATTGATTGTCAGAACCTTTTTTAAATACAAAATAGCATCCTTAAAGTTATGCATATTCTCGTATTCATATGCAATATTGGAAAATATTTCTTCAGCATCATCTTCAATGGAGAGTTTTTGATACTCCTTTATTGCATTCTTAAATTGCTGCAGATGACTGTAAATATTAGCTTTTGCCCGAATAATATCAGCATTAAAAGGCTCAATGTTCTCAACTGTTGATAGCATAGATAGTGCTTGATCGGATTTATTGGTAATAGCTAATAGCTGAGCTTTTTTTACCTTAAAAATTACTGTTTCAGGATGAAGATTGATTGCATGTTTCAACGCGGTTTGCGCCATTTTAATGGATGTGTTTTCAATGTAATAATCAATAATCAATACAAAATCATCCACATCAAAAAAGAAACTTTCTTTGTTTTGAAGTTTATATTCAAAGACTCTTGCAATCATCTGAGAATCATCATCTTGCCAGAAATTTCGTTCATTATTCATGCGAACGGATATTTATTTGGTATTTCAAGTGACAAATGTAAATCTACAAAACAAAAATAGCAATAAAATATGACTTTAAGATTGGAAATTTTAATAAAGGGTTGATTTGTTTAAATAAAAGTATGATACTGGTTTTTATGTTCTGTCAAAAGATTAATTTTGTCATGTGATATAAAAAAATGCGAAATATGAGCCTAATAAAGTCAATTTCAGGAATTCGTGGAACTATTGGAGGCCGGCAGGGAGAAGGTCTTTCTCCGCTTGATGTAGTTCGTTTTACCGCAGCATTCGGGGAATTTATAAAAAGGAAAAATGATCAAAAAGCTAAGGTTGTCGTTGGACGTGATGCACGTATCTCCGGTAATATGATAAACCGGCTGGTAAATAATTCTTTGATAGGAATGGGAATAGATGTAGTAGACCTGGGATTATCCACTACTCCGACAGTTGAAATGGCAGTACCTGCAATGCGTGCTCAAGGGGGTATTATTGTAACGGCTAGTCATAACCCCCGTGAATGGAATGCTTTGAAATTATTAAATGAAGCCGGAGAGTTTATTTCTGCCGAAGATGGGCGACAGGTTTTAAATATAGCAGATGGTAATGAAATGATATTTGCTGATGTGGATAACCTGGGCAGATATGCCAACTATGAGCGATTTGTACAGGAACATATAGATAAAATACTGGCCTTGCCACTGGTCGATATAAATGCAATAAAAGCTGCCGGGTTCCGTGTCGTTGTCGATTGTATAAACTCTACCGGCGGCATTGCCATACCACCGCTGTTGAAAGCACTGGGAGTGGAAAATGTGGAAATGATCCATTGTGATCCTACTGGTGAATTTGCACATAATCCTGAACCTGTCCCGGCGCATCTCAACGAAATTTCGAAACGGGTGATAGCAAAAAAAGCTGATGTTGGTTTTGCGGTTGATCCGGATGTGGACCGCCTGGCTATAGTTTGTGAAAACGGGGAGATGTTTGGTGAAGAATATACACTTGTTGCTATTGCCGATTATGTGCTTCAGCATCAAAAAGGGAACACGGTTTCCAATTTGTCTTCTTCAAAAGCACTAAGTGATATAAGTAAGAATGCAGGCGTTGATTATTTCGCAGCAGCAGTCGGTGAAGTGAATGTTGTTGAAAAAATGAAAGAAGTGAATGCTGTTATTGGAGGTGAAGGAAATGGCGGAGTAATTTATCCTGATCTGCACTATGGGCGAGATGCCATGGTGGGTATTGCATTGTTTCTTTCTTATCTTGCTAAATCAGACAAAATGGTCAGTGGTATCCGTAAACAATATCCGGATTATGTAATCCAGAAAAGTAAAATTGAATTAGATGAAGATATAGATATGGATGCGATTTTGAGTAAAATCAAAGAAAAGTATCAGGATTATCCGGTAAATACCATTGATGGTGTTAAAATTGAATTTGACCGGGAATGGGTACACCTGCGAAAATCAAATACTGAACCCATAGTTCGGATATATGCAGAGAGCCGCTCAAAGGACAGGGCATCAGCCCTGGCAGAACGATTTGTTAAAGAATTGAATGAGATGACCCGGACACTAAATAATGATGTCAAATGATACGAAAATAACTGTTTGATCAATAATGTGATTAACTTAGCTATTGATATTTAACTAAAAAAACGATATATTTGTTAACGAAATCCTTAGTCAGATATCATGACAGAATTAACAAAAGCTGAAGAGCAGGTAATGCAATTATTGTGGAAAACAGGACCATCATTTGTTAAAGATATTTTACCTCAGATGCCTGAACCGAAACCGGCCTATAACACTGTTTCTACGATAATCCGTATATTACAGAAAAAAGGATTTGTGGGTCATGAATCGTTTGGAAGAAGCCATCAGTATTATCCTTTGATCTCACGGGAAGATTACAGACATGAATTAGTGAAAAGTATTATCAAACGGTTCTATGATGATGATTTTAAGAAATTTGCCAGTTTTTTTACAGATGCTAAACTGAAGGATAAGGACCTGGCTATACTCAAACGAGGGTTAGAGTCCCGGCTCCGGGATATGAAAAATAAACAACAAACACTTTTTTAAAACTTTTAAAGAATAGGTAATCAGTTTAATGTATAGTTGAAAACTGCGTCAAAAACTTTTTTAATATGGCTGTATAACATCGCTTTGGTTTATTAAGTTCGTAACGTAAATAATGTTGTTTCATGGCCCCGAAAAAGCGCAAGCCAGTCAGGAAAAAGTTCAGAAAAGTTAGTTTTAAGGTTTCTTCAAAAGAACGAAGCCTTATCGAACAATGCTCTCAGCTTGAAGACACAACCCTAAATAAGTTTATTAAGAATGCTATTCGTGAAAAGGTGGCGCGTTATGAAGATCAGCTCAAAGATCAAAATATAAATCATGTTTCTGATAATCAGCTTACATTGTTTTCGGAGAAAAAACCGGGTGACCAGATCAGTATTTTTGACAAGAATATGATTTAAGATTTTTTAAAAATAGTTGAAAATTGAATATCACATAATTATATTTATAAAAAGCCAACTATTGTGACCATGAAAATAATAACTATCCTAATTCTATCAGTTCTGTTTTTCTTGTCAGGTTTAACGATTGCCCAGAATAATCTGGCCACCGGTGCTACGCCGGCAGCATCTGCAAGTTCTAACGGTAATTATGGCCCGTCAAACTGGAATGATGGTTTGATTGGCCCGAATTATTATTTTGGATGGGTGGGTACTGATAATAGTTATCCCCAACCTGCATGGATTCAATACGAATGGAATAATAGCCAAACCCTTAACAGGCTGGTTTTTTATCCACCAACATGGAATACTGGTGGCGGTGTTCCGTTTAATGGCAATGCTGATCTGCAATATTGGGATGGCTCTGCCTGGCAAACACATATCAGTTATTTCACAACAAATACAACTACCCCGGATACATTGTTTTTTCAGCAAATTACGACCACGAAAATCCGGCTGACTGATTTTACTTGTTATGGTGGTGAGAATCCCGGCTGGGATGAAATTGAGGCGTACTATGTTCCTCCTGTCAATGTGGATGTTGGTGTTAGTTCTTTGGAGAACCAATTTAATTCTTCTCCTCCACAAACAAAAATTAAAATTTGGGTGCGTAATTATTCTGATTCCTTAGATGCATACGATATACCGGTTTATTGTAAACCCGGAATGTCTGGCGTTATGAATGGATTTGTGACGGATACAATTAATCCGGGAGATTCGGTGCTTTACACATTTAATGATTGGTTCGTGATTCCAATAGGAACTTTTCAAATTATTACCTGGGCAGAAGCATACGGTGACCTTGATCATTCTAATGATACTTCAACTTTTGTGATTACTCCGTATTCAGGCATTCCTGATCAAAATCAAACTGAATCAACAGAATTAATCACACTGATACCTAACCCTGCAAGCAACAAGCTTAATATGAAATTCAATCAAAGTGGTGAAAAGCAGGTGACATGCTATACGTTAAATGGACAGAAAGTATTGTGTCGCTATACATCAAAACGGACTCTAAAACTGGATGTTTCAGAGTGGCTTCCTGGTGTTTATTTTGTTGATGTCAAGACCACTGATGGGAGTTATACGATAACAAAACTTTTGATTCACTGACAAACTGATAATTGCTAAGTCCGCGTTCAATGTATTCATATGTCTAAATGGGTTTTAATGGTACTATGTTTACCCCGTCATATTATACGGGGGAACTCACATGCAGTAGCCTAACTTTAATCATTTGCTTGTGTGTTCCGCCTTAGGCGGATCATGTTCGTTTCATATGGCAAGATACCGAAAAAAATTCTTAAAGCCGGACCAAAAATAAAAGGCTGCTACGTTGAGCAGCCTTTCCAATGAATTAAGTTCATTTATTCTACGATAGTGATCCAGCCGTGTTTATCTTCCACATCACCATACTGTATGCCTTGTAGTTGTTGGAATAGCCTTGTAGATATGGGGCCGGGTTTCCCGTCTTTGGAAATCACATATTCCTTACCGGAGGTTCTGTCAAGAATTTTTCCGACCGGCGAAATAACGGCAGCCGTACCACAGGCGCCGGCTTCTTCAAAGGTTTCCAGTTCTTCAA
>JAIPAE010000047.1 GCA_021740245.1 Bacteroidales bacterium
TGGAATAAAAAAATAAAGCAATCTCCTGATAAACAAAAACAAACCTGACCATCAGTTATTATATATTTTTTTTGCAATCCGAAAGGTATTGCAATGTGCTTCCACGATATCACGCAAACGCCTGGCATATCCCCCACCCATCGAAACGGCCACCGGAATATAGTGTTTGGAGAATGTATTAAAAACAAAATCATCTCTGTTTTTTAAGCCCTGAACAGAAAGACTGAGCTTTCCCAGTTTATCATCATTCAAAGCATCCACTCCGGCCTGATAAAAGACAAAGTCCGGCTTTATACGATTTATAAGTTTTGGCAAATAATGCATCAGCTTATCCAGATAATCACTATCTGAAGCGCCATCATCCAAAGGAATATCCAGATCAGAAATTTCTTTTCTCAAGGGATAATTACGCTCCCCATGCATACTGAACGTAAAAACCAATGGCTTGCCGGAAAAAATATGTGCAGTTCCGTTACCCTGATGGACATCAAGATCAACAACCATTATCTGCTTTGCTATATTGTGATCCAGCAAATATTGAGCTGCAACGGCAATATCATTAAATATACAAAAACCCTCCCCATGATCACGATAAGCATGATGTGTGCCTCCGGCTACATTAAATGACACACCGTTTTCATGCGCCCACAACGTAGACCAGACTGATCCGTATGTAATAAGTTCTTCCCTGAGCAATAAATCAGGACTCCAGGGGAATCCAATACGTCGTTGTTCTCTGTAAGTCAATATACCGCTTTGAACTTTCCGGACATATTCTTCATGATGAATCTTCTTTATTACTGAAATATCCATTCTGTCAGGCTTAATAAAGTTCTCAGGTTTAAAACTTTGCTCATATAGCAACTGACGAGGGATAAGATCATATTTATCCATCGGAAAGCGGTGTCCTTTAGGCAAATCCAGAACATAATCATTGTGAAAAGCAATTTTAATCATAGTATTGAAACTCTGAAATGTAGTTTTTTGTTTTTGGAAGTATCCATATCCATAAAATTTGTGTAAAGTTTAGGTTAAGCCTCACCAGGTTCTGATTGATTTCTAAGAATTTTGTTTCTTTGTAAGTTAAAATCAGCCAGTACCATGGAAGTTATAGACATTTTGGTAAATATCTTATCCGTATTCGGTTCTTTAGGGCTTTTTCTGTATGGGATGAAATTAATGAGCGAATCTCTTCAGAAGGTAGCAGGAGAGCGTCTTCGACGGACACTTTCAGCACTGACATACAGCCGTTTTCGAGGCATACTGGCAGGTTTTTTCATCACTGGTCTGATACAATCTTCCTCAGCAACTACAGTGATGCTGGTGAGTTTCGTAAACGCCGGATTATTAACGGTTACAAAAAGCATCGGTATTATCATGGGAGCCAATATCGGCACAACAGTTACAGCATGGCTTGTGCTGGTAGGCTTCCAAATACCCGTGAACATACTCATTCTGCCGGTAATTGGTTTGGCTTTTCCGTTATTCTTTTCCAGAAACAACAAACACCGGATATACGGAGAATTAGTGATCGGTATTGCTCTGCTTTTTCTGGGGCTCGATTTTCTGAAAGAAACTCTGCCAAATATCGCCAATAATCCGGAATATTTTGCTCGTTTTTCCGATTTACCACACAGCGGATTATGGCCTTTACTGCTATTTACTTTTTTCGGTATGGTTATCACTATTATCATTCAAAGTTCCAGCGCTACAATGACACTGACAATGGTACTTTGTTCCAATGGCTGGATTCCGCTTGAAATGGGTGCTGCAATGGTGCTGGGAGAGAATATCGGCACTACAATAACTCCAAATATCGCTGCATTAATTGCCAATAATAAGGCAAAACAATCAGCACGTATCCATTTTTTGTTTAACACCCTCGCCCTGCTTTGGGCTTTGCCATTGTTTTATCCGTTTATTCACGGGATCGAGTGGTTAATCGGCAATTATTCTGAAACATCTATTGAAGCAAATACAGCCACAATCCTTTTTAGTCTTGCCATCTTCCATACTTCCTTTAACATCATTAATACGATGATTATGATGAACTTTACAGGCTTGTTGTATCAACTTTCCACAAAACTGGTAAGCTGGAAGAATGAAAATAATGATAATAAAGTAAATTTAAAATTTATTAACACAAGCTTATTGTCAACTACTGAACTGTCTACCATTCAGGCTAAAAATGAGATCGGTGTTTTCGCCCGAAGGCTTAGAAAAATGTTTGGTTTTATTCCTATCCTCCTGATTGAAAAAAAAGATACCAAATATGAGCAGTTATTGGACCGCATCTCAAAATATGAGAAGATAACCGATCATATGGAAATCGAGATTTCTTCTTATTTGACACACATTTCAGAATCAGAGATGAGCCTGGAAACCTCTTACCGGGTAAGGGTTATGCTAAAGATCATCGATGATTTGGAAAATATTGGTGATATGGTAGAACAAATGGCCCGAACCATCGACAACAAAAACAAAAACAAAGTTTGGTTTACACAAGATATACGTGATAGTCTTAATATTCTGTTTACTCACTTAAACCACGCACTCGTAATTATGGAACATAATTTAAACAATGAATATTCGGAAATCGAGCCAGAAGATGCTTTTAAAACTGAAGAAAAAATTAATACTCTCAGAGATCAAATGCGGCAGAAACATGCAGAAATGATAAATGATAACACCTCTCATCAGGCTGCAGGAAGTTATTTTAACGACCTTTATTCTATGGGTGAAAAAATCGGTGACCATGTTGTGAATGTAACAGAAGTCATTTATCATCATAAAAATATGCTGAATAAAGGCAATGAAGACTAATGTCACTTAACATAAATTTAAACATAGCTTCACGATGAATTTATACAAATGATGGTTTCAAGCCATACTTTTGTAATATAAATTTTTAAAAGCTATGAAACGAACATGAATTTTAGCATTCTAAAATACACACACGAGAATGATTAAAATTCATCGTGAGTTCCATCTGACCGCTAAAATCAAAATTATAAACAGATGAAAAAAATATTCACAATTACAACCGCTCTGTTGATCCTGATATCATCTGCACTTTTAGCAGGTAATGACGGCGAAACAAAGGAAACAAAAAAACAAGCTAATATTACAGGTACTGTATTGGATAAGACATCAGGAGAAAACCTCGCAGGCGTTGAAATCAGAGTTGAAAATACAGAAATCGTTTGCTATTCTGACCTGGAGGGTGATTTTACAATCAATAACCTGAAACCCGGTTCTTACAATATTATCCTCAGCTATATATCATATAACAAAAGCTTTGTTGAAAATATCAATGTGAATGTAGGTGAGAATAAAAAATTAACCGTACATCTGATTGAACAAGAACAATAAAATTTATTCTAAAATTTCACGAACTAACAAAAACACAAAGTGCTTTTACCTAAGCATTTTTTTATCAGTAAAATAAAATTTACAACTAACCATTGGAAATTTCTTTTCATTATCGGTCCTAATTATATTATATTTATTAAAAAATAAAACCAGGTATGATGCAAAAAGCTTTATTGGTTATCCTGTTGATTGGAACATCCACGTTAATTTTCGGACAGGAACTTGTTAAAAAGGATGATTTGTATTATAAGCGTGATGCACTATATACCGGCACACATATAGAGAAGTATGACAACGGTGAAACAAAACTCGAGATCAGCATTGTTAACGGTCAGCCACATGGAACAATGATGTTATTTTATGAAAACGGAAAGCGCAAAGAAAAACGTTATTACCATAGGGGAGAAAAAGACAGCCTTTGGATTGACTGGGACCAGGAAGGAAATAAAACTGCAGAAGCAAGATATAGCAATGGAAAAAAACACGGATACTGGTACATCTGGGATAAAAATGGCACATTACGTTACGAGATGTACTACAAAAACGGCAAAAAAACCGGAACCTGGAAAATGTGGAATCAGGAAGGAAAGCTTGTTTCTAAGAAAGAATTCTAAAAAACTGACATCATTACTCTATCGTGAATGCACACAAAATAAATATCTTGTGTGTATTTTTTTTATCTTTCCTAATACATTAATACATTTTTGCATACCGGAAATACTTCTAAGTCACTGTATATTAACCGACTAAACTAAAAGTGAACGCTTTTCAATTTTAGTTTACATCTTTTAGATGAATAACCATGATATTTCACACCAAATGTCACATATCCGATAATTCGAAAAAAGCATCCGGTAGTGCATCAATAACATCAGAAGCAATTAATGCCTCATGTCCGGTTTTCAGAGCAGCTATATCACCGGCAAGCCCATGTAAATAGACACCAACTGTGGCTGCATCAAATGGTTTCAGTTTTTGAGCCAGCAAAGCGGTAATAATACCTGTTAATGCGTCTCCGCTTCCGGCAGTAGCCATACCGGGATTACCTGTACTATTAAACCAAACCCGTCCGCCTGGTGTACATATAGCAGTGTGGGCACCTTTTAAAACGATAAACACCGCATACCGTGAGGCAAATTCTTTAGCTTTTTCAAGACGATGAAAACCCGTATCAGATTTACCGGCAATCCTGTCAAATTCACCGGGATGTGGCGTTAATATTGTATTTGGTGGTAGAAATGATAACCATGTTTTATTTTCTGAAAGGATATTCAGGGCATCCGCATCAAGCACCATTGGCTGACAGGCTTGTTGGATCAAGAGCTTTAAAAGTTTCTGTGTTTGATTAGCCACACCAATCCCCGGCCCTACAGCAATAGCATTATAAGGCGTAAGCTCAGGAAGGTTAGCTAGTATTTCGCGGTCGTTATCCAGTATTGTCATACATTCGGGGACAGCTGTCTGAATAATATCATATCCTTTCCGGGGTATTTGGGCTGTAACCAAACCGGCTCCTGTCCTTAGGCTTGCTTTCGCAGCCAGTACACAAGCTCCCATTTTTCCGTAGCATCCTGCCATGATCAAGGCATGACCGTAGTCTCCCTTATGCGCAAATTTTTTCCTGACCGGCAGTAATCGTCCAAAATCCTGATTAATGATATGGTAATCTGTTTCCACCTGCCGCAAAAATTCAGGATGTAGACCAATAGGTATGACAACCATCTCTCCTGTGAAGTTTTCATTTTCGGGCATCATCATTGCCAGTTTGGGTAGCTGAAGCGAAAGTGTATAATCAGCATGAACAACTGCACCCTTCTTTTCATCAGTTATGTTATCGGCATACATACCCGAAGGGATATCCACAGCAACAACTGTTGCGCAGGAATCATTGATTATTTTGATAGCTTCAGATGGTAACCCTTTCACAGGCCGCCCCAATCCAGAGCCAAATATGGCATCCACAACCAGATCATCATGACCGGGAACCAGAATCTGATCCTTATTTTCTGCTTCCTGTATCTTTACTTTTTGCTGTTTCATCAAACGCTCGAAGTTTATAGAAAAATCATCAGAAAATGTGTTACTGAATTTTAGAATGACCACTTCAACGTTATACCCATTATCCGCCAATAAACGGGAAATCACCAGCCCGTCACCAGCATTATTTCCAACACCGGCATAAACCATAACTTTTTGATCATTTTGTAAGCGATCAGCGATCCATCGATAACAATTTGTTCCGGCGCGCTCCATTAAATCTACCGACTTTATGGGCTCATTTTTAATAGTGTAAGCATCTGCCTCGCGAATTTTGTCTACTGTTAAAATTTTCATGATCAAGCGTTTTGTCAAAAATACAACAAGTACAACGGAAATAAAAGCAAAGCTTTTATGCTTTCACTCAACAATGTCCTGTTTCCGGATTACCCTTGTATGAAAAACAATTATCTGCCTGGTATTTTTTCAACAAAAGCATTTTGTTTTCAGTCCTGCACAGAGCAATAATGATCCGTTTAATTCAAACATTCAGATTTTGTCCCGTGTCGGGGGTGCCATAAATTCAGGACCTACCGGATGACTAATCAATTCGCTCAGCAGGTTATCTATTGCTGTAAGGTCACTGTCTTCCAGTTTCCAGTCCATTACATTCTCCACCACATCAAGTTGATCCGGTCTCCGGGCTCCCCATAGTGCCACATCTGCACCACGGTCAAGTAACCAACGCACTGCCAAATGAATAATATCTTTACCATAGTTTTCTTTGGCATATTTATCCAGATTATGAACCGCATCCAGGTATATGGAATAACGTTTGCCGCGAAACTTGGGATCCGTTTTGCGAAGATCATCACCGTAAAATTTGCGGTCTTTTGTCATTTTTCCGGATAATAAGCCCCGGCAAAGGGCTCCGTATGCAAATATTTTTATGTCATTATTTTTACAATAAGGCAATGTGTCTTTTTCGATTTTCCGCTCAAACATATTGTACGGAGGTTCAGCCACATGAATGGGAGCTGTATGACTAAATACTTCCATCTGCTTGGAGTCAAAGTTACTAACGGCCACCGACCGTATCTTTCCCTCATCCATCAGGTTTTTCATAACCTCTGCAGTTTCGTTGAATGGAACCAACGGATCGGGCCAGTGAACCATATATACATCAATATAATCTGTTTGAAGGCGATTGAGAGAATTTTCTATTTCCTGTCTTATCCTTTTCCAGGTTGCATTTCGATATACTTTATCTTTAAGCCAGTCCAGACCGGTTTTTGTAGTAAGAATAATGTGTTCCCGTTTACCATATTGCTTAAGAGCCTCACCAACAATTTCTTCACTCTTGCCAAACCCATAAACAGGTGCGGTATCAATCAAATTAATACCTTTATCTATTGCTGTACGTACGGTTCTGATAGATTCCTGCTCATCGGTACCACCCCACATCCAGCCTCCTATAGCCCATGTCCCAAGTCCTATCCTGCTTGCGGGGGTATCAAGATTGTGTAGTTTTACTGTTTCCATGGTTTTACGTTTTATAGTGCAACACCAGGAAACAGAATATGTTTAAATGACTTTCCCCTATTCAGTGACTTATACTAAAGAACTATGATAACGTGACTCTTTCCAACCATTGGCATCCTTCTGCAAATGATCGTGGTTTCAACGCCAAATCGAATGGTTTTATCACCAACAACCAACATTTAGTCAAAACACACAACACCATGAACCTAAGTCTGACTGTTTTTTATGACTCACATTTTGTCATTTCAGGCCAGGTTTGGGCGCTTAGGAAATCAGTTCAGGATATAAAAACTTATTTGAGGATAATTATTGTATGATAATTTTGTCAGTGTAATCCCTTTGATCACTGCTTATATGAATAAAGTAAATTCCGGAAGGAATATCATCAACTACAAATGATACATTTTTTTTAGCTGAATCGAATTTCCACATTTTAATCATTTTTCCAGTTACATCTTTTAAGTTTACCCTGATCATCTGCGAAGATTTAAAATCAGACTTTATATTTATACTGTAGCTTGTTGGATTTGGATAAATCTTAAAACGGTCGTATTTTGCATATGCTGCTGAAACATTATCCGGCACAAGTTGCACATTCATGGTTTGATTATGATAATCCATAAAGT
Source organism: Bacteroidales bacterium (assembly GCA_021740245.1). Lineage (GTDB taxonomy): Bacteria > Bacteroidota > Bacteroidia > Bacteroidales > PWNQ01 > PWNQ01. The sequence goes on from JAIPAE010000047.1 coordinate 7,518, forward strand.
TTACAGATTTATTCTTCGATACATATCCTGGCGCACTGTATGTCAGTGTATAATTACCAGAGGCAAGATAACGGTGATAATATCCATCAACGGAGCGGCTATATACATGGCTGCTGTCAACATCAAAATTATTGATAAATACTTTTGCTTTCAAAGGCTGTCCGGACAAAGAATCGCTTATTGTTCCCGAAACCCCGAAAGTTGCTTGTTCAATATAATTAAGTAATGACCGGTAGTTCGCTTCCCAAAGAACAGGCAAATATGATTCGGGCAACAGTTTTTGCATTGATAATTCCAGAGTCATTTCCCGGCAATAATGAAAATAGTTCATATAATCCTGTCTGCCACCATTTATGCTATACCAGTCATATCCTTTAGTAACACCATCAGGAAACTGAACACTTGAAAAATAACCTGAAGGCCCGTAATATTGGGCTGTATCTGCATATTCATTACCTACCAACAACCACCAGTTTTCATTTGCAGACACATTCATCCAGGTATCCCAGGGATAATTAACCACTTCTGTACCACTGTGAAGGTTAGCTGAAATATGAAAGCCCAAACTATCAGCAAGAGTCATAAAAGCTTTTGTTTCTTCCTGCCATGCATTTCCATCGGGGTGCATTCCATCCTCCGGATCGGGAAAATTTCGGTTTAAGTCAACATTATTCGAATTAAAGCGTGTGGCACCATTAACCGAGCTATTTCCTCCGGCATAGGTTCCATCAGGATTAGCCAGTGGATTAATACATATTTTAATAGTATTAACCAGGCTGGTGATTCGCGGCACACTGTCATAACCTCTTAATAATGTATCAATCAAATTCAACATCAAGATATAGCCTTCGGTTTCATCACCATGCATAGTTGATGTATAAAAAAACACTGGTTCTTTTTCCAGTGAATCCGGATTGTCATCGATGACCAACATAAGTAACCTTCGTCCTGAAGGCAAGGTTGCAAAAGTATCCAGAAGGCATATATCAGGATAGTTAAGTGCATAGTTGTGCATTGCCGTTTCGTATTCCGGATAGGTTGGATAGTGTTTCAGTATTCCACTTCTGCCTGCACTTCCGGATTCAGCTACTTTGATATCTGAACGGGGCATACTGGTTTTTTCTTCCAAATCCTGTGCATGAAAAGCAGAAAATAGAATAAAATGAAATAAGAAAACCAGTTTAATTCTTTTCATTTTCAATTTTTTCCACAGCCTTTTTAATCTGTATATTGACAGCTTTGTTCACTTTTGCCAAAGGCAGGCGAAGTGTATTCCGGCATTTGGATAATATTTCCATAGCCGCTTTAATCCCACTTGGGTTTCCATCTGCAAATATGGCTTCAATCAGATCAAATAGCAAATAATGATAATTTCGGGCATCAGATATATTTCCTATTAACCCAAGCCTAACCATTTCTGAATATTCAAACGGATAAGCATTGGCAACCACCGAGATAACGCCATCTGCGCCAGCAGCTATCATCGGCAATGTCAATGCATCTTCACCCGAGAGGACCAGAAAATCATCGGAACGGTTTTTAATGATACTCATAACCTGATTCATATCTCCCGAAGCCTCTTTAACACCAATAATGTTTTCAAAATCAGAGGCAAGTCTCAGAATTGTATCAGCAGACATATTGGTTCCCGTTCGTCCGGGAACATTATATAAAATTACCGGGACCGGTGAAGCTGTTGCTACCGATTTAAAATGAAGATACTGACCCTTAGGCTGAGGTTTATTGTAATAAGGTGTAACAGATAAAATAGCATCCAGGCCATCAAAGTTCATATTATTTATCTTGCTTACCACATGATTCGTATTATTACCACCTATACCGGCAACTACAGGAATCCGCTTATCAACTTTTCTGATAATAAAATCAAGCACAGCCATTTGTTCATCTTCGCTCAAACTGGGATATTCGGATGTTGTTCCCAGAGCTACGATAAATTCCACCTGATTTTTTATTTCAAATTCAATTAATCTTTCCAGCGTTACGAAATCGATTGTTCCGTATTTATGAAACGGTGTTATTAAAGCAACTCCAGTGCCTTTGAAAATCTCATTCATGATTTTTAGTATTTATTTGATTTAAATATTTTTCCACTTCGATAATATAATTATCCATAGACTCCTTTTGTTCCGAACCGGAGATCATAAAATCATAATGCTTCACCATATCATCACGGTATAGGCCAACACGCATATTTGCCGAAGATGTTGCAACTACATAAAGAACTACTTTTTGGCGCTCTAAGCAAAGATCAATTAAAATATCAAATTTTTTTTGTTGGAAATCTTTTATTGGCTTCCCCTGTGGAATTCCAAACCAATTTACCATTTTCCGGGGTATATAATCAACCGACAATTTCGGCATGCAATAATGAGGCACTTCTTTTTGAGGTATAAAAGCCAAAAGATTTACTTCTTTATTTGCTTTCTGCAATTTGTGAAGATATTGTTCTGCTTGTTGCAACTTCTTTTCATCCGGGATGCATGCCAGTAAGCCAATACTTTTGGCGTCCTCAAGCCGGGTATTTAAAAGCTGCCTGTTTACGGATTTCACATCTTGTTCCAGTTTTCTTTTCCAGAACCAGTTTTTTATCTTTTCGAACAATATATTTCCTCCTGATTTATATTTATCCTATTTGTTGCAATTTTATCGATTTTGTCGCTGCTTTGCAAAAAGTGGTATATTCATCTGTACCCGGACAACTTCGCCGGATTCCTGCCCGGGTACCCAGGGTGGCATTTCAGATAACACTTTTCTTATGTCATCTTTTGTTTGCTGATCAGCATTCCCCAGTACTGATATTTTACTCAGAGATCCGTCTTTTTCCACTACAAATGCTACATACAAAAGTGAATTAAGAATATTTCCCTCAAGCTTTTTTTGAAGATATTTACTAAAATATTCCGGACCTCCCGGAAAATAAGGCATCCGCTCAGCCACATCAAGAACTTCGCCCTGAACCGGAATTTTATAACTGTTAGATACACGCATTAGTCTTCCCTGTTTATTCAGCAAAAACTTATAGCGCTCAGTTTCTGCCACCGCATAACCACGTTGAAACAAAAAAGCCCGTTTAAACCATTTATTCCGTTTTATTTGAAACGATGTATCAATAAATGCAAACCGGTTACCATCTGAAACAACAGTATATTTGTCCAGAAACGGATAAGCCAGTATAAATCCCCGGGAAATTTTCTCACCGGTTCGGTCTATGTAATAAAATGAATCTTTTTGAAATACAACCGCATATTGATTATAAAAGAATCCGGCATAATCAAACATATAATCAATTCTTTGCTTACCAAACTGATTGACATATCCGTATTCACCCTTATCATTTTTTTTAGGAACTAGAAGTTCCTCTTGCGCGCATGATTGTGCGTGGAAAAACATAAAAATTAGAAATATCGATAACAACCGTAAAAATCGCATATTAATCACAAAAATACAAATTAGAGCGGATTAACATCTAAAAATAAATCGATATTTTTGCATTTATGAAGGTGTTATTAACAGGTACGGGAACATCACAAGGTATTCCGGTAATCAATTGCGATTGTAATGTTTGCCGGTCAACAAATCCAAAGGATCAGCGGTTAAGAACTGCTGCCATGCTAAGATCAGAGAATACAACAATAGCCATTGATGCGGGGCCGGACTTCAGGCAGCAAATGCTTCGCACTAATATTCATCAAGTAAATGCTGTTTTGATAACTCATGAGCATCATGACCACATTGGAGGGCTGGATGATTTGCGCCCGTTTTATTTTGCCAGGCAGGCGCCTTTGGATATATACGGTAGCAGGAAGGCGCTAAAAGCTATCAAAAAAAAATATTATTATGCCTTTGAAGAAAACCCTTACCCGGGAGCACCGCAATTTAATTTACATGAATTGCATGACAAGCCTTTTGATATTGGTGATATGAAAATAATTCCTGTCATTGCACATCATGGACGAATGGAAGTCTGGGGGTTCAGAACCGGTAAATTTGCCTATATGACGGATATTAAATCTATCTCAAAAACAGAAAAAAACAAACTCTTTGATCTGGAAGCCCTGGTGATAAATGCACTTCATCATAAAAAACATCATTCACACCTTTCACTACCCGAAGCACTGGAACTTATCAGTGAACTTAAACCTCAACGGGCTTATATAACTCATATTAGTCATGGAATGGGCAAATATGAAGAAATTACAAAAATGCTCCCGGATAATGTTTTTTGCGGATATGACGGCCTTGAAATCACTATTTAAGCTTTTTTGCATTACTAACTACATGGCTGCACAAAATTTGAATGATTAAAGTTTATTATTTCATGATATTTATTAAACTCCCAAAAATGAAATTGATAAACACTCACACATCTCATGTTGGTTACAGGTATTGAGGTTCGTCCTTAATTCAATTTTTCAGAATGATTATCCTTACGAACATACTTCAATGTAAGCAGATTCAACGGATTACTTCCCAATCCTTTGATGTTTTTCCAAACAAACCGTAAAACCTGATCGTAATAAAGCACAACAACCGGCGCCTCCTCCATAACAAGGTTATCCATTTGCCGGTATAATTCATACCGCATAGAATCTATGGTAATATGTTGTGCCTTTTCGTAAAGTGAATCAAACCTGGCATTGGCAAAATGGGTGTAATTGGGTCCGTCAGGCGCAAAATTTTTGGAATAAAACAAAGACAAATAATTTTCAGCATCCGGATAATCGGCAATCCATGATCCCCGGAAAAAATTCAGTTTGGATTGAGCCACCATCTCTCTCAGTGTGGCTGGTGGTATATTATTCATTTCTACCTTCATTCCAAGATTTTGCAACTGATGTTGTATGAATTTTGATAAGTCAAGATATGAAGATGTTGTGGAAAGTGTAATGGGAGGCATTCCTTCACCGCCGGGATAACCAGCTTCTTTCAGTAATTGCCTTGCTTTTGCAGGATTGTAATGGTATCCGTTTACAACAGAACTATCAAAAGCCGGAAGTCCCTCAGGGACAAAACCTGCTAAAGCGGCTGTACCAACGTTATTGCGTAAATAGCGCATCATTTTTTTCCGGTCAAAACCGTAGTTAATCGCCTGTCGAACTTTTTTCATTTTTAATGGACTTTTCTGAACTATTTCAAGCGAATCATCTACCAATATTCCCAGATATTCGGTATTCAGATAAGGTTGACTTATCAGTTTAATGCGATCACGATATTTAGGATTGAGATTGCCATTACGAGTGAGCAACTCATCTTTATAGCTGGCATCCAAACCTGAAAGAAAATCCAGATTACCTTTGGCAAACTCCATAAAAACCGACTGTTTATCAATAATAAAGCTCACAGCAATAGCTTCCAGGTATGGCAAGCGATTACCAATGCTGTCCCTTTCAAAATAATTTTCGTTTTTACGCATTACAAGCTTGATATCCTCTTCCCACATTTTGAAATAAAACGGGCCAGTTCCTACAGGGTGTTTCCGGAATTCATCGCCGTAATATTCAACTATCGGTTCAGGGAGCACAGAACAATATTTCATGGTCAGGACACCTAAAAACGGTGGAAAAGGTTCTTCCAGTCGAATTTGTAAGATTGTGTCATTAATTGCTTTAAATGCATATCCTCCATTACGCTTTTTAACATTATTAAACACCCATGCACCTGGCGATGCCAGGTTTGGTTCCATCAACCGGTTGAAGCTGTATACAAAATCATGTGCGGTTACTTTACGCGTATCCCTGGATTCAAATAGTTCATGCTCATGAAAATAAACATCGTCCCGTAAATAAAATGTATAGACCGTTCCGTCTTCTGAAATATCCCAACTATGTGCTATGGAAGGCTTAATGTTCAGGCTGGAATCCAGTTGCACCAGCCCGTTAAATATCTGATGAACGGCCCATATGTTAGCCTGGTCACGCGAAAATGCCGGGTCCAAAGACGTTATGTTTGATGCTTGATTGTAACGAAAAACTTCGCCCGGATCCGATCCTTCAATCGATGTATCACAGGATAATAAAAAAATATTAAGGATGATTGCTACTAATAAAACATTTCCTTGTTTCATGCATCCAAATTTAACACAAATCAGTCATCATTTTTGTTGTTGTTTATTTTTTTTGTTGAGAACCCATTCAACTCTTTTTGAATAATAACAACTGAAATGATTATTTTTGTATAAAGTTAAAGATATTTATGACCAGACAAGATTATAAAAAACAACTAGACCAGAAACTGGAATCAGGCTTTGAAATTGACATCAGGGCAACAATAAATAATGCACTCCGATATTTTCAAATGGAACCGCTCCAGTTTTTCGGATATACTTCATTTCTTATTTTAGTGAGCTTATTGACAATCCGCTTTCAACCGGTGGGTAGTATTGTAAATATCTTTATTTTACCGGTATTGTCGTCCGGTTATTTTTATGCAGCAGCCAAAATGGACCGTAACGAAAAGCTCAGTTTTTATGATTTTTTCCAGGGATTTAATTCCTGGTTAAACATAATTGTAGGAGCTACACTCACCAGTTTAATTACTATTTTGGGATTTGCTCTACTTATCCTCCCTGGTATTTATTTCGCCGTATCTTATTCATTTTTATATCCGTTTTTGGTCAATGCCGGATTTGATTATTGGGATGCTATGGAAGCCAGTCGAAAGCTGGTTACTAAAAACTTTTGGGACATCCTGGGTTTAGTGTTAGGACTAATACTTTTAAATATTTTTGGACTTATGTTATTTGGAATCGGCATATTAATCACATTACCAGTAACCTACTTAAGCATATACAGCGCCTTTAAAAGTATTTTCCCGGAATCTGTAACAACATTTAAAAAAGACCCATCTAAAATTGATCTCAGGCATTTCAGATAAATTTAAATTCTCCTGTTAGCAAATCCATATATTTCTGATATAAAACCTTATAAGCAAACTGACTGGCAATTTAAAGGTTCCGAATTAACAAAACGGCACAAAAATTGTTATCTTTGCAATCCGTTTATCGGAGAGCACCCGCTCTTTTTGCCTGAGCCCTTCGGGTATGACTATTAATGTCAATCATCAAAAAATTATTAACCAAATGCAAGAAAGAACGACAATAGCAATAGAAGGACAATCACAAAAAATAATAGATTTAATAAAAGAAAAACACAGCAGGCTTACTACAATTTTTAAACAATCTTCTGACTACTCTGACTTTGAAAAAAAACTTTCAGAATGGGCAAAGGAAATACTCTCAGAAGGTGAAGCAGGCACAGATTATTACGAAGAAAAAAAGACAGGTAAGGCTGTTTTTGATCGTTTAAGATGGCAGGATTTTGCAGCCATCCGTATCCTGGATTACATTGACAATACCGGAAGAGAAGTCGAAGACAAGAATTTGCGGGGAGAAGCAATTACTAATGAACCTATAAAAATACTCTACAGGGCATTGAAAAATGGCACAGGTGGAGGGAAAGTAGCATTTTTTCTGGATATGCTTTATTTATTCGACCAGCTTGAGCATTCCCAGCAACACAGCCTTCCTGAAAGAGCACAGATTGAGGACTGGATGAAGCGTCATCCGTCCGGTTTGGATCAGGAAATAATACAGTTGCGTGAGCAAAACCGGGATCGCATATTAAACAAGATCATCCAAAAAATTGATAGTGGTGAAATTAATGATCGTAAGTACTATTTTGAAGATGCTAAAGCCAGCCATGAAGATAAGTTAGCCATAGCCAGAAAATGGTGGAGTGAAAGGCTGTTTCATTTGCGTTTTGCTTTCAGAACCCCGAAAACTATTAATGAAATGCTGGGATATTCGCTATCTGATGAAACTATGCACACACTAATGGAAGCTCAGGAAGCCGGCATTCCTTTTTTTGTTAATCCATATTACCTGTCATTGTTAAACACACAGAGTATCGACGGTTATATCGCTGCCGATCAACCAATCCGTGACTACATCATTTATTCCCGGCAATTGATTGATGAGTTTGGTCATATCGAAGCCTGGGAAAAAGAAGATTTAGTAAAACCCGGAAAGCCAAACGCTGCAGGATGGCTTTTGCCGGATGGTCATAACATCCACCGTCGCTATCCGGAAGTGGCCATCATGATCCCGGATTCTATGGGGCGTGCCTGTGGAGGTTTATGTGCCAGTTGCCAGAGAATGTATGATTTTCAAAGCGGTCACCTGAACTTTGATCTGGATAAACTGAAAC
>JAIPAE010000048.1 GCA_021740245.1 Bacteroidales bacterium
TGTTCCGCCTTAGGCGGATCATGGATGTTTCATATATAAAGAGCATTATTGCAGATTTTATTTTGAATATTTATAAACAAGCACAATATTATTAGGAATTTTAAAATCAATCCTTAAATTTGTTGTCGATAATAATTTGATAACAATCACAGAAAATCATAAAAAGATGGCTAATCTGAAAACAACCTATTTAGGACTTGAATTGAAGAATCCGATCATTGTGGGGAGTTCGCGACTTTCTGCAACAGTAGAAAAGATCAAAGACCTGGAAGCTAGCGGAGCCGGCGCTGTTGTTCTAAAATCCTTATTTGAAGAACAAATTGAATATGAAGCAGAGAAAGCATTTACCACGCAAGAGGGCGAAGGCTTTCATTATCAGGAAGCAGCTGATTACATCAAAGGGTATTCACGGGATAATAAAGTGGGTGACTATTTGAAAATGATAAAAGAAGCTAAAGAAGCTGTAGCCATTCCGATCATCGCCAGTGTAAACTGTGTCTCTGCCAGAGAATGGATTAGCTATGCACAAAAATTTGAAGAAGCCGGAGCAGACGCACTTGAGTTGAATATCTTTATTTTACCCAGCGATCCTTATCATAGTGCTAAAGATAATGAGAAAATTTATTTTGAAATTGCTGAAAAAGTAAAGAAAAAAGTCAATATTCCGGTTGCTCTGAAAGTAAGTTATTATTTTTCAGGGCTCTCAAAAACACTAAGAGAGCTTTCCTGGACCGGCATAGATGGCCTCGTGCTTTTCAACCGCTTTTTCTCTCCGGATATTGACATTGAACAAATGAAAGTGACCTCATCTTTTGTTTTTAGTTCACCTGAAGAGATTGCCATTTCACTTCGTTGGGTAGCCATGATGTCGGGATTAGTACATTGCGATCTGGCCGCTTCTACAGGGATACATGACGGGAAAGGCGTTATAAAGCAGTTGCTGGCCGGAGCAAATGCAACTCAAATAACCTCCGTTCTTTATCAGGAAGGATTATCAAAAATAGGTGAGATTCTGAAAGAAGTTGAAGAATGGATGGACCGGCATGGATATGAATCGATTGAGGACTTTAGAGGTAAAATGAGCCAGAAGGAAATTGAAAATCCCGCCGCATACGAACGTGTGCAGTTTATGAAACATTTTTCAGGCATAGAATAATGAAATTTTCATATTAACTTTGAAGGCGTAAACATCCACGTTTAAGCCTTTCTTTATGAGCAAACAACAACCAACCATTTGGATCGCTTTACCGGTGATGAACGAAATAGATTGGCTTCCGCATACACTCCGGGCTATTGAAAACCAATCTTATAAAAAACACCACCTTGTTATCTGTGTGAATCAACCGGATTCATACAGATATTCAACTAATACTGATACGTATAATATTTTTGCAAACAATCAGAAGACCCTTTCATATCTCAGAAATTACAACAAAATCCCGTTAACTATTCTGGATCGTAGCAGTGAGGGAAACGGATGGGAATCAGGAAAAGGAAGTGTTGGCCAGGCCCGAAAAACAATTATGGACTTCATTGCTGACAAAGCCGCTGATGAAGATATTATGTTAAGCCTGGATGCAGATACAACTTTTGAAAGTAATTACTTTAACTCGGTTGTTGATATTTACTATCGCTATCCTTTAATTCATGGGCTCTCTAACCCCTACCTTCACCACCTGACTAAAGATAAACAAACTGACTATGCAATACTCAGATATGAAATTTACATGCGGAATTACAGCATAAATCAGTTTCGCATTCATTCACCTTATCGTTTTACTGCTCTTGGCTCAGCAATAGCAACCAAAGTAAGCTCTTATAAAAGAATTGGTGGTATGACACCTAAAAAAAGTGGCGAGGATTTTTATTTTCTGCAAAAACTACTCAAGTCCGGGCCGCTTTGTTTATACAACTCCGAATTTGTTTATCCCGCCGCCCGCTTTTCCAATCGCGTCTTTTTTGGTACCGGACCGGCAATGATCAAAGGGAACCAGGGAAATTGGGATTCTTATCCGATTTATTCTTATCAGTTATTTGATAAAATAAAACAAACACAGGAAGCTTTCCGTGAGCTGTACAATCATTCAACCTCAACTCCTATGGATGATCTTTTACATCCTGACAAGAACAACTTATGGAAAAAACTTCGACGCAATGCGAAGTCCGGGGAACAATTTATTAAAGCATGCCACCAAAAAGTGGATGGATTGCGGATTTTACAGTTTTTGAAAGCAAACCAGCATAAAATCAAACAACATGAAACCCAGGTTTTGCTTGATAACATGAGAATACAGGAAGTTGATATTCCGGAAAAAATAACACATGAATTAAATGAACATTCAGTATTGACTAATGTTTCAACTGAAAGTTTGATAACCATCAGAGGATTGTTATTGCACAAGGAAATTGATTTTTTACAGAAACATCCTTTAACCAGCCTATGATAGCAATAATTGGACCAACAGCCACGGGTAAGACGAGCCTGGCAACACATTTTGCTGCCCGTCATAATGGTGAGGTCATAAGTGCAGATTCCAGACAGGTATATCGTGGTATGGATATTGGTACCGGTAAAGATCTTTCCGAATATTCAGTTGCCGGCCAAAATATTCCATATCATCTTATCAATATTGCAGACCCTGGTGAAGAATACAATGTTTACCGTTACCAGCAAGACTTTCTGAACAGCTATAAATCAATTATATCAGAGGGCAAAACACCTGTATTATGCGGTGGCACAGGTATGTATATAGATGCTGTCCTAAAGGGCTACCGTCTGTTTTATGTCCCCGAAAACCAGGAACTCAGAACAGCACTAAAGCACAAATCAATTGACGAACTGCGTCATTTATTAAAGCAGTATAAAACACCTCACAACACAACAGATACTATTGACAGAGGCCGGTTGATGAGAGCAATTGAAATACAGGACTATTATACTAAACATGCCGAAAAAGCCACAGATTTTCCAGATATAACAACATTGATTTTTGGGATATCCTTTGATCGACCGGTAATCCGGGAAAGGATCACCACCCGCCTCAGGGAACGGCTGGATAATGGCATGATCGAAGAAGTTGAGGCACTGCTTAATAAAGGCATTCCGCCGGAATCGTTAAAGTTTTATGGACTGGAATACCGTTATTTGACGCAATATATCCTCCATGAAATATCCTATCACCAGATGTTCTCCAGGTTAAATACGGCCATCCATCAATTTGCCAAACGGCAAACCACCTGGTTCAGAAAGATGGAAAAGCAGGGATTCACAATTCATTGGATCGACGGCCAATTACCTTTAGAAAATAAGATTAATGAAATAGAAAAAATAGCAGAACCTTCATTATGAAAATTTGCTGGCACATAGGAACCTCAGGATGGAGTTATGATGACTGGAAAAGAATTTTTTATCCTCCCGGACACCTATCGGCATCAAAACATTTACCTTATTTCAGCACGCAATTCAAAACAACCGAAATAAATGCAACTTTTTACCGAATAATGAAAGAAGAAATTGTACGTGGTTGGCACGACAAAACACCGGATGATTTCACTTTCAGCATCAAATTACATCAGTATTTCACCCATAGTAAACGTATGAAGATAGATCAGGCAGCAGACTCCCGGTTGGACATGTTTCTAAAAAGCATCAGCCAGCTGGAACATAAAACAGGACCAATCCTGGTTCAATTACCTCCGCATTTAAAAGCTGATCCTGAGCGATTAAGAGCCTTTCTGGAAGCTATGCCTGACCATGATTATGCTATAGAATTCCGTCATAAAAGCTGGTTTACAGATAAAACCAAACATATTCTGGAAGATTATAATGCTGCTATGGTCTATTCCCATTCCCCGGAACTCCCAACGGCATTAGCCCAAACTGCATCTTTCTTTTATGCCCGCTTTCATGGCCCGGGTGAATTTTATAAAACCAAATATACCAAAGAGCAATTGAAAGCGGAACTCGATAAGATTCTGAATTTAGAAGGAATCAATAATTGTAAAAGTATTTATATCTATTTCAATAACAATTACAAAGGTTATGCTGTGGATAATGCCAAACACTTCAAATTATTAACCGAAAAAGATTAAAAAGATAACGCTTAATATTTTTTATTTTTATAGCGTTTTTTCTTAAAAAGATAAATAAAACGCCCAAAAATATTACGCTCATTTGGAGGTTTGTATCTTTTCCTGCTGGCCTTTCGCTGAGCTTTGGTACGCATGATGACACTTTTCCGTTTGTTGTATTCTTTAATTGCCGGATCACTTGATTTGCCCCTGTAATTGGGATATCCACCTAAACTGCTGGGGAAATTAAAGCTATACGAAAGAGCCAAAGAAGTATACCCAAAACCTTCTGCTGATGCATCATCACTCTTATAGGAATCCAGAATATCAGTATTAAGCCCGTGAATACCTGTTTCAAAAGCAACAGATAAACCATACTTAAACCTATAACTAAATCCGATTCCAAATGGAATTGTTGTTTCCGTTGCCATTTTATCTTTTCCGTCCAACCACCTTTCTGCTCCAAATCCTGTTCTGTCAAGCAACTTATCTGTTTTCATATCATATAACCAGGAACGGTAATCTGTGAATCCAATCCCAAAAAATCCATATAGTTCCCAGTCCTGATTTCTTTTTTCACCCCATATCAGATTACTGATATCATAACTGGCTCCAAAATAATATTCATTCAAAACGGCATCAAAGTAAATCTGCTCTTCCGAAAAATGACTGATAATATTGCCATGCATCAAGAAACCCCGCAATGATAAAGAGTTATTCATGTTCTTTTCTATCATAATACCATACCCTAATCCCCTGTCATCATAGAAATATTTATGAAACGGAGTATTGGCAAAGAACCTGTTTTTCTTATCTGTAACATCACCATAAAAGGAGGTCATCCCCACATTAGCAGATATTTCCCAATCTCTAAAAAACGGTTTGCCTACCCCCTGAGAAAATAAACCGGAAAATGAAGCTAACAAAAACAATCCGCTAATGAGAACAAGTTTGAAATTATATGATTTAAATATCTCTATATATCTTTTTTGCATGAGTGGCAAATTTATAACAAATCATCAAATTATATTAAATAAATTTTTAAATCTTAGCCTGCCTTATACGCAATTATGCAACATCCTTTAAATCATTTATAAACACAGTAAATATCACATAAAATCTGTTTGAACATCCTACCTGTAAACTTGTGTTATACATTGATATATAACTAAATGTAACTTTTTATTTATTTTTTATGAATAGTACAGGCTAAAAGTTTAAAAACAAGAAACCTCCGCAAGCTGATATAACTAACGGAGGCATAATCCATGTTCAAAAACCAGTAAAAGAAAAATCTTTACTCATATTATGACAAGTCCAATATAAAATAAGTTGCATTCATAATAAAATTTCTCATACATGAATAAATAAAATCATGATTTATAGCGGATCAGCCGTAACCTGAAATACCAAATCTGCATCTACTGTAATGTCCTGATTCAATACTTCTCTTGTCACTACTTCTGTTCTCAAATTATATGTTTTGCTTTTTAAATATTTATCTAATGATTTGTCTGTTGTTTCCAGGGAAATTTGTTGAGCATCTTTTGGAATGTTTGTTTTTGAGGCTGCCATGATCTCATCAGTTGAATCAGTGGAAATATAAATATAAACCTCTTTTAAAAAACTGAATGTTTTTTCCGGCGGATCACTGATATCAAGCTCCAATTCTTTCAGTTTTACATCTTTTACTAAAGATGCTTTCGTATTGTTATTTTCAAACTTTTGTTCTGAATTTGTAGTAATATCCGGTGTTGGAACCGGAAATGGCGGATCAAACGGTGTAATACTGCTTTGGATTTCAAATGAGGTGGAATGCTCAATATCAAATTTCAACAAATCGTTTGCTTTGTCACAACTTAAAATTGTAATGATTCCAATTGAAAATAAGATTAATAATTTTTTGACCATATTAACTCTGTTTAAATACTATAACAAAGATAATGGATAATCGTTCGATATATTTTGTTTTTGTAATCTGAAACATGCTGTTTTCGATAAAAAATATCAAGAGCAATCAAGTTATTTTTCATACACTCAAAACAAAAAAAAATCAATGAAATAGAATTGTTATCTTTGTGAACTTTAGAAAGCACAAAGCATGTATATCATAGATAAAAACACTCCACGCTGGATTATATTTATTTTGGATGCACTAATAGTAGCATTTGGCGTTGTTCTGGCATTTATGTTGCGTTTTAATTTTCAAATACCAGAAGATAATCAACGGCCGTTATTGCTATTAGTAGGTATTGCCGTAGTTGTCAGAAGTTTGTTTTTCTTGTTTTTCAGCATTCATTCCGGCATTGTTCGATACACAAGTACAAAAGATGTTGTGAAGATTTTTTTTGCTATTATTTCAGGTAGTTTAACTTTTATCCTCATCAACGGAGTGACCTTTATTACAAGAGAATATTTTCTTTTTCCAATATCCATCATATCAATTGAGTTTTTTGTTGCGCTGGTAGGCATGATATCATACCGGGTTCTGGTAAAAATAGCATTTATGGAGCTTGACAGTCCGAGCAGAAAAAAGCGAAATGTGGTTATATACGGTGCCGGAAATAACGGTGTGGTAACGAAGCGAACGCTTGACAGAGATGCCGGAAGTCAATACAGGGTATTGGCCATGATTGATGAAAACAAACAAAGAATCGGCAAAAAGATTGAAGGTGTTCCGATTCATGAGCCTGACAAGTTGAATTCAATATTACAAAACAATGATATTGCACATGTCATACTAGCCATTCCGGATATTAAGCCAGAAAAAAAACAGCAGATCATTGACCGCTGTTTACAATACAATGTCAAAGTACTCTCCGTTCCACCCGCAACAAAATGGATTAATGGCGAACTCAGCTTCAAGCAAATAAAAAAGATCAACATTGAAGATCTGTTGGAGCGCGATGTGATCAGATTAGATGAAAACAATGTGAGAAATGAGCTGGATGATAAAACAATTCTGGTCACCGGAGCGGCAGGGTCTATAGGAAGTGAAATTGTGAGACAACTTTTTCAGTTCAATCTAAAGCAATTGATTTTAATAGATAACGCTGAAACACCCTTGCATAATCTTAGTCTGGAATTACATGAAATTGCCCGGGAAGTTCCTTATGCGATGATCCTTGGAGATATAAGAAATAAGGAGATCATGCGAACTGTCTTTGAAAAATATCAACCTGAAATTATATATCACGCGGCAGCGTATAAGCACGTCCCATTAATGGAGGAAAATCCAAAAGAGGCTGTCTATACAAATATACTGGGGAGTAAAGTAATAGCTGATCTTTCGTTGGAATACAAGACAAAACGTTTTATCATGATCTCAACAGATAAAGCCGTCCGACCCACCAGTGTCATGGGCGCGTCAAAACGTATTGCCGAAATCTACACTCAATCGTTAAACGCTTTAAACAGCACCCGGTTTATCACCACACGCTTTGGGAATGTGCTTGGCTCCAACGGTTCTGTTATTCCGCTTTTTGAAAAGCAAATCCGCAAAGGCGGCCCGTTAACCATCACCCATCCTGAAATTACGCGTTATTTTATGACTATCCCGGAAGCATGTCAACTTGTTTTGGAAGCCAGTATTATGGGTCATGGCGGTGAAATCTATATTTTTGACATGGGACAGTCCGTCAGAATCGTAGATTTGGCAAAGAAGATGGTCAAACTTTCAGGACTTGAGTTGGGGAAAGACATACAAATTACGTATACAGGACTGCGACCTGGTGAAAAATTATATGAAGAACTGCTGAGCGATAAAGAAAATACTCTTTCCACACATCACCCTCAAATTATGATTGCCAAAGTGCAGGAATATGACTTTGAGACGATTTCTAAAGAATACGAAAGGCTGGCACAATTAGCCAAAGCAGGAAAAAATGAAGCTATTGTTAAAGAAATGAAAGCTATTTTACCGGAATACCGTAGTCATAACTCAATTTACGAAGCACTGGACATTTAAATCAAATCTTTTTTGAATAGCTGCACAGTAATCTAAAATCTCTTAAAGCTGAATCAGTGCCCATAACAGTTAACATACAACCGTGTTGCAGATATGTATCCCCACCGGGAATCTCTACCTGAGAACCTTTTTTTATTAATATCAACTTGCCTTCTTCGTGAAACGGAATATCCTTCACTTGTTTTCCACTCAAATATTTATTGAGTAACTGGATATCTTCAATCTGGTAATTTTCAAATGTTTCTACGAGTGCATGATAAGCATTAGGTCTGAAAATCAGGTTTTCGATAGTTGTCGCCATAATCCTGGTAATATCAAGATACTCTATATTCAGCTGTCGCATCTTTTGCTCTATCAAAGAATCTGAAGTACGGCTAATTATCTTGGAGTGATAAAGGTCACGGGTTAAAAGGTCACATATATCAGCATTCTTACTTTCTGATTCTGTTAATGCAATGATATAATTCTGCGGCCTGAGGTTTAACTTTTTATAGATAGAGACATCCAAACCATCAGCATGAATAGTATTCAGCCCTTTTGAACGCATTTCCTCATAGCGTTTTTTATTTTTTTCAATGATAATGGCACGTTTCCCATGCATATTCAATCTGCGGGCTAACAAAACACCTGTACTGCTTCCACCCACAATGAGCATTTTATCGGTTTGTAACAAACTCTTTGGGTTCAAATAGCTATAGGTTACAGGTGATATCAGGCAAGTCACAACCGCCATGAGCACAAATGCCGCATTAATTCCGGGTGTAATAATTCCGAAATCCAAACCAATTTTTGAAGCAGCTATTATCAAACTCAGTCTGGAAGCCATTAAGACACCTCCCGCTATCGATTTGCGAAGTCCAAACAAACGCACCCACAACAATGATGGAATAACCTTTATGAGGTATAAAAAGACAAAAAGTAAAATCAGAAAAAGTAATGGAGAATGCCCCATATGGGCTAAAGCTGTATCATCAAAGTGAACCCCTACCATGATGAAAAATATGGGAATAAAAAAACCATATGCCATGCCATCCAGTTTCAATAGAAGGATGGAGCGGTTCTTGTTCATAAAGACCGAGATAAGCAGCCCGGCTAGAAATGCGCCCAATAGCATCACTTCCATTCCAATATATTGTGCCAATACGATAAAAACCAATATCAGCAATATCGTTCCCCGTATCTGGATTTGTGAAGAAGCATGCGATAAATGATAAGAAATGCGTTTTACCAGCAGCTTCTTTGCCAATCGATGGCCGAGCAAATACAACAAATAGAACAGAAAAAACAATGCAAAAATGAGCAACAATTTCGACTGGAAACCATGTTTCAGTATAAATGCAGTAAATGAAAAAAGTATGATACTGAAAATATCCGCAATGGCTGCAGACGTCATAACCATTTGACCAAACCTTGTGTTCAGCTTGTTTTGACCTTTTAACACCGGCAAAATAATCCCCACAGATGTCGTCACCATAATCAATGCAAAATACCAGGGATTGGAAATATTTACAAAAGAGCCTAAAAATAAAGCACTCGAGTAGGAAAGTAACAGGGAAATCAGAAAAAATGTTATTCCTACAAGCAAAGGATTTTTAAGAAAGCTGTTAACGGTAATTCTGCGCCGGGGAAAAGTCTGGATAATTTCCTTAACATCAATCTCCAAACCTCCCAGAAACATTAGAAACATAAATCCGGACAGTGCCAAAAAATCCAGCATCTGTATCTGATCAGCTGTAAAGGAAGAAACTATAAACTTCCCAATCAGGTAGCCAACTATGATTTCCACGATAACCCCCGGTATCTTATCGAGTTTAAGTACAGAAAGCACAATCGGGATAAGAAAGGCAACGAAAATTATGATCAGTAGAGGGTAAAACTCAAACTGAAAAGAAATACTTAGCGCAATATTTAACGGAATCGATAGCATCACAATGTCAAAAATATAAAATTATGATCATGTCTGCTATATTATGGGCAATTATTAACTCACTACTGAAAAAGAGGAAATGAAAGAAACTGACACAATTACATTGCTTTCACCACCTTTTGATAATATATATTCGAATCGGAGATAACACGAATAAAAAACATGCTGCTCCGATACATTGATAAATCAAGCGATACAGTTTTCTGATTTGATATCGTACTCTTATGTAGCACTTTTCCATTTATGTCAAAAAGTTCAATAGAAAAATGGCTATTTCGAGGTAATTCAATGGCAAGATGGTCTTTTGCAGGATTGGGATATATTTTAATATTTTGTTCATTATTTTTGTCAGGAACAGATGTAATTGTCATATTTTCGTACCATTGAATTTTATTATCCCCTGAAGAAGCAGATATCACATCGAGGTCTCCATCGCCATCCAGGTCAGCAGCATAAGCTCAATAGCCCAGTTAACGGAATCTGAAATTATTTTTCTATTGTAAAAGTTGCCAAAACCATCATTTTCAAACCATGAAACAGTATTATCGCCATAGGAGGCAACCAACACATCAGGATCACCATCCAGGTCAAGGTCAGCAGCCATCACTGAAGAAGCAAGATAACACTGTGAAGAAATTATGTGTTTAGGCCCAAGATTACTTACTCCGGTATTTTCGTACCAGGCAACTGTGTTGTCATAATACGAAGTTGACAAAACATCAGTATCACCATCACCATCTATATCTGCCACTGCAAGCGAATTAACACCATTAGCCGTATTCGATATGATTTGCTCCGGGCTTAAGTTTCCTGCTCCGTCATTATAATAACAGGCAATTTTATTGTCATTCGCTGAAGCAGATAAAACATCCACATCTCCATCATTATCAATATCAGCAGCAATCACAAAATTTGCTCCATCAGCAGAATTACTAATAATATTTTGGTCGTTGTAATTAAAGTATCCATTTATGTTCTCGTACCAGGCAATTTTATCATCTGCAGCAGATGCCGATAGTATATCCGGATCTCCGTCAGCGTCGAGATCAGCTGTATATACTGATGATGCAGCCTCAGCCAGGTCAGTAATAATATCCTGATACTTAAATATTTTATTTGATACATACTCATTATAAATTATTTGACCAAAATGCTCTGAGGCAGAAATTATTTCCATATCACCATCCTGATCTAAATCATCAGCATGTATCGCCTGAGCGCCATAAACACAATACGAAGCAACACGCTGTGATGCAAATACTTCATTAATATTTTCATACCATGCTGCTTTATTGTCATAATATGAAGATGACAGTACATCCTGGTCTCCATCCCCATCAATATCAGCTGCATGAATATCTGTTAGTGTCTTTAGCGAAAGCGAAACAATATGCTCCTTAATAAAGTCTCCCTGTTGGTATTCATACCAGGCAATTTTATTATCTGCTTCAGCAGAAGACACAATATCAAGGTCGCCATCCCCATCTATATCATCAGCATGAACCGAATTAACACGGGTAGCAGCCGCAGTTACAACTTCTGCTGAGTTAAAAGCATCATTTCCCAGGTTTAAATAAAGGTGTATCCTGTTATCTAATAATGATGCCGTTACAACATCCTTAAGACCATCATTATCTATATCGGCAGCTATGATATCCCTGGCACCATATCCATAACCCAATAACTTAAATGCACTGAAATTGGCGTATCCGTCATTTTCATACCAGCCAAATTTCATTCCTGAGGCTGATAATACATCCATATCTCCATCATTGTCCAGATCTGCAGCATATACAGCTCTTGCATCATACGCATTACTATCAATAATTACTTTCGCATTGAAGGACCCATTACCTGTATTTTCATACCATGAAATGGCATCTTCATAATATGTAGCCGAAAGCACATCCTTATCCCCATCATTGTCAAGGTCTGCTGCATATACTGAATTTGCTCCTCCGTTTATGGAATCAATAATTTTTCCGGAACTAAAATGGCCTGTACCATCATTTTCAAACCAATTAATGGCTTCTGAATAAAATGATGCGGACAAGATATCATTATCCCCATCTCCATCCAGGTCCACAGAATATACATCTTCAGGAGAGCTACTTGAATCGACTAATGACTGAGGAGGGCCGAAAGTTCCATTCCCATTATTCAGGAATAAGAGAACGGAAGTTTCATGGCTATTGAATGGTTTATTGATACATGCTGCCATAACATCCAAATCTCCATCGCCATCCACATCTTTGGCAAAAACAGCCCGGGGCACATAAGCCGTATCTGTGATCACATGCATAACATTAAAGCTGTCATTTCCATCATTTTCAAACCAGCAAATCCTATTATCATCGGAACTTGTCAGGATATCGGTGTCTCCATCACCATCTATATCACAGGAATAAACATCTGTTGGCCAGTGAAGCGGGTTCTTATTCTCGCATATCAAAGAAGGTGGTCCGAAAGTAGTTTGTCCCGAGAAAAATAATGGAAACAGCACAAGAATAACTGTGAATCTAACATGGAATAAATTCATCACATAAAAATTAACGATTTGTTATAGTAAGACACGTAATTCTTTGAAATAGTTGCAATTTATTATCAGCCTTTAAGCTTCAGGTATTACCGATAAAACAATTAAGCTAAAGATCATATTTGTATCAAATTTACAAAACACTCAGCACTTCCTGCATTCTTGTTTTGATTCTCTCCAGGTCATCATCCGTCATGTTGGTTCCTGAAGGCAGGCACAAACCCACATTAAAAAGTTCTTCGGCAGTTCCGTTGGTATATGCCGGAGCATTTTTAAATACCGGCTGTAAATGCATGGGTTTCCACAGCGGGCGACATTCGATCTTGTGTTTGGCCAGTTCTGTGCGAAGCGTTTCACGAGGCTTTTGTGAGTTTTCTTTATCCCGCATCAGGATGGTGGTAAGCCAATAATTGGAGAAATGACCTTCGGGTTCATTTAAAAAATTGATAAAATCATAATTGCCCAGCAATTCCCGGTAGAACTGATTGATTTTTCTTCGTTCATTCACCCGCTGCTCCAGCACTTTCAGTTGTCCACGTCCAATGCCGGCCAGAACATTACTCATTCTATAATTATATCCGATCATGGAATGCTGGTAATGAGGGGCATCATCCCTTGCTTGTGTTGACAACTTTTTTGCCAGGTTCACATAAGCTTCATTCGCCGAAACCAGGGCTCCCCCACCGGAAGTTGTAATCACCTTATTCCCGTTAAAAGACAGAACCGAGATATCTCCAAAAGTCCCTGTTCGACGATCTTTATGCAAGCTCCCCAGTGATTCGGCCGCATCCTCCACTACAGGAATTTCATATTTCGCGGCAATATCCATCAATTCGTCCATTTTAGCAGGCATACCATAGAGATGAACCAGGATAATGGCCTTCGATTTCTTTCCTTTTTTGAGTCTGTCTTTGATTGTAGCTTCCAGCAATTGAGGATCCATATTCCAGGTGTCCTTTTCGCTGTCGACAAACACAGGAGTAGCGCCCTGATAAACAACAGGGTTCGCTGATCCTGAAAACGTCAGTGAGGATACCAGCACCTCGTCTCCTCGTTTAACACCCAACATAATCAGCGCCAGATGAATGGCAGCAGTTCCGGAGCTTAGCACAGCCACTTTACCATGTCCTAAATATTGTGCCAGTTCCTCTTCAAAAGCATTGATGTGCGGCCCCACAGGAGCTATCCAGTTGGTATCAAAAGCTTCTTCCACCATTTCACGCTCGTAGCCGCTCATGTGCGGAGATGAAAGCCATATTTGTTTTTCTTCAGCCATAATATCTATTCTCCCTTATTTCCTGATTACAAATTCCCTGAAATTTTTTCTGTGTATACCCATACCTTTTGCTTTATAGCCTTTTAGAAAAGTATCAGTTGGTTCTTTTATCTTTTTTTCGCTCCACTTAAATTCATAGGCAGACAAATGGCCATCTTCTTCTTCAATAAAATCAATCTCCTGCTGCTTCCTGGTTCGCCAGAAATATACTCTTGCCAATTTTTGCTTATACTGATTCTGTTTAATTCTTTCAGAAATCAGAAAATTTTCCCAAAGTGCTCCTTTGTCATTCCTTAAATCAAGCGGATTAAAGTTACCAATAATCATATTCCTTATCCCTGTGTCATAGAAATAGATTTTTTTACTCGTTTTAATTTCATGACGCAGGTTCCGGCTAAAACTTCCCAGCTTAAATACCACAAAGCCTTTTTGAAGAATGTCGATATACTTACTCACAGTATTTTTATCCACATTCACCATTTGCGAGAGTTCATTATAATTTACCTCACTCCCAAGCTGTAAGGCAAGGGCCTGAACAAGTTTATCCAAAACTTCAGGTTTCCTGATATCTGCAAACGCCAGGATATCACGATACAGGTAACTATCAACCAGGTTTCTTAACACAGTTTTTTCATCACCCGGATTATTCAGCACATCAGGATAAAACCCGTATAGCAGCCTGTTTTCCAGTTGCTGTTGAGCATGTAAATAACCATGATGATTTTCAAATTCTTCCCAACTCAGTGGGTAAAGATGATATTCCCATTTTCTCCCTGTTAAAGGTTCTTTTATTTTATTTCCCAGATCAAAAGAGGAAGAACCAGAAGTGAATATTTGAATATCCTTAAACTGGTCCGAAATAATCTTCAGGGTAAGTCCAATTCCTTCAATTCGTTGTGCTTCATCAATAAACAAGTATTTGTAATTGCCAAGTATCGCCTTGATTTCTTCGGTATTGGGTTCATTCAGCAAAGCCCTTACTGATGGATCATCACCATTCAAAAACAAATGCTCTTTTGATGACAAAAGATTTTTAATCAGGGTGGTCTTGCCTGTTTGCCTGGGGCCAAGAAGAATAATAGCCTTTCCCTTACCTGTTCTTTTATTGATTTCGTCTGAAAGATACCTTTTATACATCGTATTTTTTTTACAAATATAAGACATTTAGTGAATATAATCACCAAATGTACGTACATTTGGTGATTATATTCACCGTTGGTACCCTTTTCAATATTTTCTGGTGATCGTTTTCCAAATAATCAGGATATCACTCTTAAATGACCAGTTTTTGTAATAATCCAGATTAATCCTCACCTTATCCGGAAAAATCACCTCATCATTATATTTTTGAGGGTTTTCAACCTTGCCAAGCAGTTCTTCTTCATTAGCATATTTAAGACTAGCCGGTCCGGTGATTCCCGGTTTCATTTCCAGGATCAGGCGATCTTCACCTGCCAGTTGATCCGCATATCCCGGCACATCAGGCCTGGGCCCGACAAAACTCATATCACCTTTCAGTATATTCCACAATTCCGGCAGTTCATCCAGCTTGTATTTCCTCAATTTGCTTCCCAGTGGTGTTATCCGGCTGTCGTTCTTTGCAGTCACTGTATTACCTTCCGAACTTATTTTCATACTACGGAATTTGTACATGGTAAAGATCTTTCCCTTGCGCCCTACTCTTTGTTGAGCATAGAAAACAGGCCCCGGCATTTTTATTTTTATCAGTATGCCAATAACCAAAAACAAAGGAATACATACAATCAGCCCGATCAGGGAAAAAATCCTGTCGAAGATTGTTTTACTCCACATATTCCTTTTTTTTGACATCTTATTTGCTTGTCAGTTTATCCACAATATTGGCCGAAGCTTTGCCTCCACCATAAAGTTCCACAGAAAAATCG
>JAIPAE010000049.1 GCA_021740245.1 Bacteroidales bacterium
TTTTAGAAAATAATTCCTCTAAAAAAATCAGAATTGATCGCATAGAAGCGGACCAGTTTATATTTTCCTATTATTTACCGGCTTATGAATTTAACCCCGGAGATAAAATGTAAATGTATCTGCATGTTCATTTAGCAAACATCAAAAAAAACCAAAAAGCGCTTTTTAAAATATATTTTAAGCGGTCACTTTCACCCCTGGTAATTAAAACATATTGGGATACACCGGAAAAATAATCCCGGTACTATGCCGTTTAAATTTTATAAATCATGAAAACCGACAGAGTATTTTTGTAATTTCGTGCTTCATGATAATAACGCATAAATATTAAAATACTGCACAGTTTTTGTTGGTAATATTCAGAAACATGCAAAAAAAATATGAAACCTCCATGATCCGCCATAGGCGGGCTATAGCATGGGGTTCCCCCGTATAATATGACGGGGTAAACATATCACAATTAAAATCAATTTAGACATATGAAACTTCATGTTTGCCAAAAACACAGAAAGATATTTAAAGTAAAGCTATAGCATGGAGGTTCCATAACACATATTTAATAAAAATTAATCATATGAAACGTAAAATATTATTTCTATTGTTAATTCCTGTTGTTTTGACAGGTTTATTTGCCTATCAGTATATTGACAAAGAGCATAAGCAAGAAAAAGAACGCATTATTGGTCAGTCTATACTATTAACTTTACAATCAGGTCATTATGTCAAGAAAGATTTCAATGATGATTTTTCAGAAATGGTATTTGATATGTACATAGAAAGTTTGGATCCAACGAAAAAGTTTTTTTTAAAAGAAGATATAGAGAAACTTTCGAAGTGGAAATATCAACTGGATGACCAGTTAAAAAGGACTGATTTTGAGTTTTTCAGCCTTTCTGTGGAATTAATCGACCAGCGTATAGAATCTACTGCTGCTATTTATAGTTCGATCCTTGACAAACCATTTGATTTCGAAAAGAATGAAAAAATAGAGCTATATCCTGAAAATCAAAAATATGCCAGGAACAGGAAAGCTTTAAAAGAATCATGGCGAAAGGCCTTAAAATATCAAACTATGGTCAGGCTGAGTGATATGATAGAAAAGCAGGAAAAGGCGCTGGAACGCAATGATACTTCCTGGACAGAAAAAAGCTTTAGCGAGATGGAAGCCGAAGCTCGTGAAAAAGTAATGAAGAGACAAGAGGAATGGTTTGATAATCTGAAACAACTGCAGCGGCAGGACCGGTATTCTGCTTATTACAATGCGGTAGCAAGAGCTTATGGGCCTCATACGGGTTATTTTCCGCCTAAAGACAAGGAAAATTTTGATATTAATATGTCGGGCAAACTGGAAGGAATTGGAGCTCAGTTAACACGCAGGGATGGATATGTCAATGTTATTCGGATTGTTCCGGGTAGTGCTTCCTGGAAACAGGGCGATCTTAAAGCAGGTGATAAAATCATTAAGGTTGCACAAGAAAATGAGGACCCCGTTGATGTTGTCGGAATGCGCCTGGATGACGTTGTCCAGCTTATCAGAGGAGAAAAAGGAACAGTTGTTACCTTAACGGTGGAAAAACCGGATGGAACAATTATGGATATTTCCATTGAGCGTGATGTTGTTGTGCTGGAAGAAACCTATGCCAGATCAGCAGTTCTGGATAATGAAAATGATGAGTCGAAAACCGGATATATTCACTTACCTAAGTTTTACGTTGATTTTAACGACAGAAATGGTCGTAGATGTTCTGAGGATGTCGCCAAAGAACTTGAAAAGCTAAAAAGTGAAAATATCAACGGCTTAATTGTGGATCTACGTAACAATGGTGGAGGCTCATTACCTGATGTAGTGAAA
The DNA here is from genome assembly GCA_021740245.1 of Bacteroidales bacterium. Classification (GTDB taxonomy): domain Bacteria; phylum Bacteroidota; class Bacteroidia; order Bacteroidales; family PWNQ01; genus PWNQ01. The sequence goes on from JAIPAE010000049.1 coordinate 1,853, forward strand.
ATAGCCGGTTTATTTATTGACCAGGGACCTGTTGTTCAGATCAAAGCTCAAAGAGGAGATCCCAGGATTTTGAAAGACAGGGACGGAGGAACAGAATATGACGGCCCATTGATGATCCTGGTCAACGAAGGTAGCGCAAGCGCCAGTGAAATCCTTGCCGCTGCTATGCAGGATTATGGACGGGCAGTTGTAGTCGGTAGTCCTTCAACTTTTGGCAAAGGAACAGTACAGCGCTTTTATGATCTGGATAAAGTCATCCGATCCAATGAATATGATCAATTTAAACCACTGGGAGCCGTGAAACTAACCACTCAAAAATTCTATCGCATCAACGGTGGCGCCACGCAACTAAAAGGTGTAAAACCGGATATTATTTTACCTGATAAATATGCTTATGTGGAAGTAGGAGAAAAAGAAATGGACAATGCCATGCCATGGTCAAAAATTGAAAGCCTTGAATACGAGCCCTGGCCTAAAGAATATAACCTTAAATCTATTTCAGAAAACAGTCATAAAAGAATCAGGAAAAACTATGTCTTCGACCTGATTGAAAAGGACGCTAAAAGAGTTGAACAAAACAGGAATAATACGTACAAAACATTGAACCTGAATAAGTTTATTAAAGAACAGGAGAAACTTCGGAATGCTTCAAAAAAATTAAGAGAAGCCAGAGACGAAATTGTCCCGCTTGATGTGACACAACTCAAAAAAGATGTGCAAATAGTTGGGCAGGATTCGGTTAAAATAGAACGATTTAAGCGGTGGAAGAATAATCTTAAAAAAGATATCTATCTGAAAGAAGCGTTAAACATTATGCAGGATATTAACCTGTCGGCATCCTAAGCATTGAAAGAGGAATACTATAAAATTTTAACAGAACGATCATTTACATCGACAATATCGCCGGGAATAAGCTTTTTGCGCTTGCGGGTTTCTGCAACTCCGTTTACTTTTACTAAACCTTCTTCTACCATCAACTTGGCTATGCCACCGCTTTCTGCCCAGTTTAAAGCTTTTAATAATTGTATCAGTTGAATTTGACCTGTTCCTGCTTTGAATGTTTCCATAAGTGCAAAAATAGATGTTTTTTTGAATGGGCATCTATTAAATTTAGTAAGGAAGTAGTTCTTATTCTGGACATTTACCAGTTATTGTGGTTTTCAGATCAAAAATTTAAATGTTAATAATTATCTGATATTTTTAGATAATTCAAAGCTATCCACATAATTCTTATTACTGGAAAATGTTTTTAACAGCAATAAAATAATACGTTATTTTAGAATTATAAAACCGCCGTACTTAAAGTTTTAACACGCCCGCATGATCATAATGCAGCTACAAATATTGTGTGTCGTACAGATGAATAAAAGTTAAGTTATAGTATGGGGTTCCCCCGTATAATATGGCAGGGTAAACGTAGTACCTTTAAAATCTTTTCAGACACATAAAAATTTGCATGTTAAAGCACTCAGATATTCGCTGATATCTGTGCATAAATGATTATTTTTGCAACAAATAACAGGAACCGAATATGCAAAAACCACTGATATTAGTAACGAATGATGATGGGATAAATGCTGCCGGGTTAAATGCATTGGCAGAATTTGTAAGTGAGATCGGAGATGTTGTGGTAGTAGCTCCTGATCAGCCGAGGTCGGGGCAGAGTCATGCTATCACTATTGAAATCCCTTTGAAATACCAACGTCTTAACCGCGATTCGAAGTATCCGCTATATACATGTAATGGAACACCTGTAGATGCTGTGAAAATAGCCAAAAATAAAATACTGGATCGCAAGCCTGATCTATTGGTTTCCGGGATTAATCATGGAAGTAATTCATCTGTCAATATTATATATTCCGGTACGGTAGCAGCCGTGCTTGAAGGCGCTATGGCAGGGATACCTTCTGTTGGTTTTTCTTTGCTGGATTATTCTCCTTTTGCTAATTTTGATTTTACTAAAAAATACGTGCAAAAAATTGTCAATAACGTATTGGATCAAGGCTTACCTAAAGATACAGCTCTAAATGTTAACTTTCCTTACACGAATGGACAACCTTTGAAAGGGCTGAAGATATGTCGTCAGGCTAAAGCGTTTTGGGAAGAAGAATTTGAGAGTCGTCAGGATCCGCATCAACGTGAATATTTCTGGCTAAAAGGGAAGTTTAATAATATGGATAATGGAAAAGATACGGATGAATGGGCGCTTGCCAACGGATATGTCTCTATGGTGCCAATACATTATGACTTTACTGCCCATCATGCTATTGATAAATTTAAAAGCTGGGAAAATTATGATTAATTATTTCAGGAAAGATACTTTTACCCTGGGAATTATCCTTGGACTTTTGGTGCCCGCTGTTTTGTTTGTGATTATCTATTATACCAATCAGTATTTCGAGCAACTGGCTAATAAAAACTTTCTGAAAACAAATACCATTATGTTGGTTAGCATCGTTTTAAATGTTTTTGTCTTACGCTATTTTCTAACACATAAAGACCGTGATAAAACGGGAAGAGGTGTTTTGATGGTAACCTTTGTCTATGCTATTTTGTTTTTTATACTCTTCTTGAAATCATTTTGATATGCGTTATTATCTTATTGCCGGCGAAGCTTCGGGGGATATGCATGCAGCAAACCTCATGGAAAACCTGAAAATTAAAGACCCGGAAGCTGAATTCAGGTTCTGGGGGGGCGACCGAATGTTGCAACAAGGCGGAACACTAGTAAAGCATTATAAAAATCACGCTTTCATGGGCTTTGTGGAAGTCCTGATGAATTTGCCTGCTATTTTTAAAAACCTGAAATCCTGCAAAAAAGACATTTTGGCATATGATCCTGATGTATTAATTCTAATCGATTATCCAGGGTTTAATCTTCGAATTGCCGCTTTTGCTCATAAACAAAATATCAAAGTTGCTTATTATATCTCTCCCCAAATATGGGCATGGAAAGAAAACCGGGTGCACAAAATAAAAAAGGTAGTGGATAAGATGATTGTGATCCTTCCTTTTGAAAAAGATTTTTATGCAAAACATAATTTCCAGGTGGATTTTGTGGGGCATCCCTTACTGGATGAAATGAAAAAACGGGAAAAGAATTTTGATGAAGCCGATTTCAGAAAAACCAACGGGCTCGACGACCGTCCTGTTGTTGCCCTGCTACCCGGAAGCCGGGTACAGGAAATTAAAAGAATGCTCCCGGTCATGCTTAAAACAGCCAATTGTTATCCTGATTACCAATATGTAATTGCAGGAACTAAACACATACATGAAAAAATGTATCATGAAATTATGGACGGGTATGATGTGCATCTTCTAATTGACAAAACCTATCCCGTGTTGCAGATCGCTTATGCAGGAATGATCACCTCCGGTACAGCTTCTCTGGAAACGGCCTTGTTTAATGTGCCTCAACTGGTGATGTATAAAGCTTCTGAAATTTCCTATCAAATAGCTAAGCGGTTGGTGAAACTTGACTTTATTTCCGTTGCCAACCTTGTATTTGGTCGTGAGGTATTTAAAGAATTTATCCAAAATGATTGTCAACCGGAAAAGATACAAATTGAATTAGCAAATATCCTTGAAAAGGAAGATTACCGTAAAAAAATGCTAAAATATTATGCTTTGTTGGATGAAAAACTTGGTGGAGAAGGTGCTTCTGAACGAACAGCCAATAGTATAATTTCGCTGGTATACAAAACATAACAATTATGCAGTAAAAGACCTGGCAATATTTTTTCTTGAATGAACACTAAGGTTAACTGTACAAAGCCATGCTCAGCCGGTTGACGGAACACACACGCGGATGATTAAATGGCGTAATGAGTAATGCGATGATCCCGACCTTCGGTCGTGGATGCTCGTAAAACGATTAAATCAAAGATTTCTGGTTTTACGGCATGCGATGATGTGATGATGCGAAAGGGCGAACGAAGAGGCGAAGAGACTGAGAGACTGAGAGAAACAACGAACAAACACAGAACACCGAACAATATTATAAACAGATGAAAATATTATTTGCACGAGAGTTGTTCTTTTGTTAAATTTGAGGCATAATTCAAAAAATCGAAGCTATGCACAAAAAAATTACCTTACTCATTATTAGTATGATCCTTTTTGCTGTGACAGGTTTTTCCCAATCACAAAAAGACCATAAAAAAAGAACCTATACCGGGTCGGATGGAAAGTTTTACATTAATAAGGATTTACCCGTTTATTTAAGGTTATCCACTTCAAAAGATGCGGGAGGTGAATCACATCTGCTCAAAAGTGAATCCACCTCGGAATACACCAATCCGATGTATTTTGATACCGAAGGCAAAAACACTATCCGTAGTCCGCATGCAGTAGACCCCGAAAATAAAGAAATTGTGTATCCAAAGAGAGACATTGTTTTTGAAGTTTATGCAGATGGACTTGCACCGAATACAAATTCCAAATTTTATGGTGCTCCCTCGCATTACAGTGGCGGAACAATCTATTACGGAAAAGGCCTTAAAGTAAAACTTACTTCCCGGGATGGTGTTTCAGGTGTGGAAAACATCTGGCAATCAGTGAATGGAAAAGCTTATGAAAAATATAGTTCTGATTTGAACATGAACAACGAAGGCCGTTTTACATTGCGTTACTATGCCAATGATATGGTTGGAAACGCTGAAGAGTCCAATAAAAAAGAATTTGTTGTTGACCGTTCAGCACCTAATACCAAATATTCCACGAGTCAACCCAAATTAAACGATATTCTGTCACCAAAGGCTAAAATTACCCTCAGCATGTCAGATAATCTTTCGGGTGTTAAAGTTACCCGTTACGGATTCGACGGCGCTGCCAATAAAACATATTATAAACCGGTTACCCTTTGGGGCTTAAGTGACGGGTCTCATACCCTTGATTATTATACTACTGATAATGTAGATAATGATGAAGCCAAACAAAGCTACAAATTCTATCTGGATAAAACACCGCCGGATATCTCCAGTGAAATTGTTGGTGATATTCATAAAGGAAATTATACATACATTTCATCAAGAACAAAGGTCAAACTCATGGCCACCGACAACAAAGCCGGCGTAAAAGAAATTCGCTATTCAATTGACGGAAGAAGTTATAATACATACAATAATACGTTCAAAATGCCCGCCTCTACCGGACGACATTCAGTAAAATATTATGCTGAAGACAAAGTGACTAATAAAAATAGTGCACGGTATGTTGATATCCCTTCATCAGGGCCCATTTATATGGATAACAGAAAACCTGCTACTTCCATACGTTATGGCAAGCCGCAGTTTTTTGACAGGGATACATTATTCATCAATAAAAATACAAATGTATATCTGAATCCGAGAGATGCTCATTCCGGAGTTCAGGTAACTAATTATACAATTGATGGCGGCGGAGAAAAAACGTATAATTCAGCTTTTACCATTCCGCAGGAAGGTTATCATACCATTAAGTTCCGCTCGATAGATAATGTGAATAACAAAGAAAGCTTTAAAGAAAGCGCAGCTTTTGTAGATAATACACCACCTACTATCTATAACAACTTTAGCATTAAACCAATAGGCTCTGAGCAAAAAGACGGTAAATCTTACAAGATATATCCAAATTATACAAGATTGTATATTGGTGCTACAGATAAACATAGCGGAAATAATGAAATCCGATACTCCATAAATGGAGGAGATTATGAAGATTATTCCAGCCCGTATACATTGGATATTTCTGAGGTTGATCATTTCAAAAGTGAGAAATTCTATGAGGTTAAAATCATTGCAGAAGACAAATTGGGAAATGAAGCTACTGAAACAGTCCGATTTTTTATAGGGCAGGAGTAAAGAAAACACAATATTCTTTTGGGCGCATTCAAAAAGGATGCGCCCAATTTATTTATATAATCATATTATAATTTCCGCAAAATAGTATCTTTGAGAACATAAAGTGAAACATTATTATAAAAAATCAACTTATGGCGAAACACACAATCGTTAAATTACCCGGCGATGGCATTGGCAGTGTATTACTGGATCAAGCCATTAGCGTTTTGGAGGCTGCAGGTTTTGAGGCAGAATACGTAGAAGGTGATATCGGATGGGAATTCTGGAAAAAGGAAGGAAATCCATTACCTCAACGTACCATTGATCTGATAGCAAAACACAAAACAGCACTTTTCGGTGCCATCACCTCTAAACCAAAAGATGCTGCCCTTGAAGAACTTGATCAGGAATTAAGGAAAAAAGGGTTAGTGTATTCAAGTCCCATAGTAGGCTTAAGACAACATTTTAATCTGGATATCTGCCAGCGTCCTACTAAGACTTATAAAGGAAATCCTCTGAACTTTATCCGTCGTGATGGTAAAGGAGGTATTGAAGAGCCGGCAATTGATGCTGTAATATTCCGTCAGAATACAGAAGGCCTGTATGGAGGTGTTGAATGGTCAAATCCACCACAAGAAGTTTACAATGCATTGATGACACATCCTAAATTCAGCAAAAATTTTGGAGATGTCCCAAAAGAAGAGATTTCCGTCTCAACACGGATATTTACCAGAAAAGCAACAGAACGTATCCTGCGGGCAGCATTTGATCATGCCAAAACATTCGGGTATAAGTCTGTAACAGTGTGTGAAAAACCCAATGTGATCCGGGAAACATCGGGTATGATGTTTTCCATGGCCAAAGAAATCCAGAAAAAGGATTATCCCGATATTGAGTTATGGAATACGAATATTGATGCTCAGATGATGTGGTTAACTAAAACTCCCGAAAATTACGGTGTGATCGTATCCGGGAATATGTTTGGCGATATTGTATCCGATGGTTTTGCCGGTTTAATTGGAGGGCTCGGATTTGCATGTTCTGCTCAGATTAATCCCGACAATGGAATCGGAGTATTCGAACCTACTCATGGCTCAGCGCCTAAATATGCCGATTATGATGTTAATATTACCAACCCAATTGCTATGGTAGCTTCTGCTTGTATGATGCTTGATCATCTGAAAGAATATGACCTTGCAACAAAAATACGAAGCGCTGTGGCTGACGTCATTGCCGAAGGTGAGGTCAGAACATATGATATGCTTAAACTAAAAGGCAGCCCGGATGTAATTAACCAGGGGGCTGCTACAACTGAGCAAATGGCAAATGCTATTATCAGAAAATTATGAACCCTTAAATTAATATTTTAAAAACATAAATATGAAACCCCATGTTTGCCTTAAACACACAAGAAAATGACCCGCCTTAGGCGGGCTATTGCATGGGGTTCCATCCCGCACTAACGGGATAAATATCACCGAATTAATAAAATTTAATCATATGAATCAGGAAGTATTAAATTTATGGCCGGAACTTGATTGGATAAAAGATCAGAAACTGCGTGAGAAAACAGCAAAAACATGGGAACTTGCTTTGGAAAGAAGTGTTTTATCACCAGATGATTTGAATCGCATTCCTTTCACATTATTAGTTGGTCCTGACCTTAAAGTCACATTTATGGACCACAAGCGTTCAGTAGTGCATATTGCCAAAGATGCAGGAGAAAAGATCAATGCCATGTATCATGGCGAACTTCCGGTTAAAATGGATGTACTGATTGCAGGAGCTATTTTAGCTGATGTAGGTAAAATGCTGGAATATGTGCTGAACGACCAGGGTAACGCTATACAGGGGAGCTATGGTAAATATTTACGACATCCGTTCAGCGGTGTGTCATTGGCAGAAGAAGCGGGTGTCCCACCAGAAGTATGTCACATTATTGCAACTCATGCCAAAGAAGGTGATATGGTGAAACGTACCACAGAGGCTTATCTGGTTCACCATGCCGACTTTATGACCTTCCTGCCTTTTAAAGAACGTTTAAGAATTGATGAATAAACCGAGAAATATGCTTTACTATGGGTAAAACAATCATTGAAAAAATAATGGCTAATCATTCGGGAAAAGAGGACATCAAACCGGGAGAAATTATTGATATCAAAATTGATACCCGCGTGGCTCGTGATTTCGGTGGTGCCAACGTGGTTAAAAACCTGGAAAACAATAGTCTTTCCATTGATGATCCCCAAAAAACCTTTTTTACCTTTGATACAAATCCAGGAGGCAGTGATCAGAAATATGCAGCTAACCAGCAATATTGCCGAATGTTTGCCAGAAGGAACAATATCAAAGTCTATGATATCAATATGGGGATAGGCACTCATCAGGCTATCGACAACGGCCTTGTTTGGCCGGGAAGCACCTTTGTGTCCACCGATTCGCATTCCAATATTATGGGTTCTGTAGGCGCTTTCGGGCAGGGACTGGGTGATAAAGACATGGCTGCTGTATGGGCTTATGGCTCAATATGGTACAAAGTACCTCACTCTGTTAAGCTGAATTTTAAAGGAAAATGCCCGCCTAATGTCACAGCTAAAGATATTGTCCTGAACCTGCTCTCCCGGTTTGGTGCCAGTACATTATTGGGCAAAGCTGTAGAGTTCTCCGGTGATGCTGTTGAAGCATTAACCCTTGATGAACGAATTACTATCGCTTCCATGGGTACGGAAATGGGAGCTATCAGTTTATTGTTTACACCTAATTATCTAATCCTGAAGACCCTGAAAAAAAGGTCCGGAAAAGAATATGAAACAATACAAGCTGATGAGGATGCCGTCTACAGTAAAGAATATGATATTGATGTAGCTACCTTTGAACCAATGATTGCCCGTCCCGGACATCCGCATGATGATATTACCATCGATAAACTGGAACGTACAAAGATTGATTCGGCATTTATCGGCTCTTGTACTAATGGACGGATGGAAGACCTTAGAGTGACCGGAGCGATATTAAAAGACCGTAAAGTTGCTCCGGGAGTCGTATTAAAAATCGTCCCTTCAACAGATGCTATATGGCAACAAGCTATGAATGAAGGCTTGATCAAAACATTTAAAGAAGCCGGAGCCCTGGTATCCAATGCAGGATGTGCCGGTTGTGCTGCCGGACAGGTTGGACAGAACGGCCCGGGAGAGGTGACCGTGAGTACAGGTAACCGTAATTTTGCCGGCAAACAAGGAAAAGGGGAGGTTTATCTGGCTTCGCCCGCTATTGTTGCTGCCAGTGCTGTTGCCGGTTATATCACTACACCCGATAATATGCCGGAAAAACCAATGACCTTTGAAAGTCAGCAGGTTGAGCAAAAAACCACTGGTGAAATAAAAGAAAATGTTACGGCAAATGACCGGCCAACTGTTGTGGATGGCAAATCCTGGTTTATCAATGTTGATGATATTGATACCGACATGATCTTTCATAATAGATACTTGCATATTACTGACATGAATGAAATGGGGCAATATGCTTTGGATAACCTGGAGGGGTGGGAGGATTTTGCTAAAAAAGCCGGATCAGGTGATATTATTATCACCGGCAAGAATTTTGGTGCCGGAAGCTCAAGACAACAAGCCGTAGATTGCTTTAAAGCGCTTGGGATTTCATGCATACTTGCAGAGTCTTATGGTGCCATCTATGAGCGAAATGCTATTAATGCCGCTATGCCAGTACTGACTTACCAGCCTGAAACGCTTAAAGAAATAGAATATGAAGCCGGAGACCGGTTGAAGATCGACTTTAAAAAAGGTACAATCAAAAATCTGAAAAACAATAAAAGCGCTGCCGTTAATCCGTTTTATGATGTTCAGATGGATATTTACCAAAGAGGTGGTCTACTGAAATGATAATGAAAATACAATTCGGGAATATTAGCCTGGTGAGCTTTGCTTATCAGGCTTTTATTTTTTTTATTAACATTACTCTTTAAGCTGTATCAGGGCAAACTTTTTTTGCATATTTGATTCCATTAACCCGTTAGATTTCAGACTCGTCAGTCCGTCAAAAGACTTCCAGTAGCCGCGGTCAACATTGAATTTCGCTACAGCATTAAAGTCGAAATCCATCATGGTATCAACTGCTTTTTCCTGAAAAGGAGTGTTGAATGTTCCAATGACATATTCCTGTATATGATAGTGCAAAATTGCAATGGTTTCACCATTTTCCGTGCGAATATCTGTAAGGATAACCTGATTGGTTTTGCTGATGATAATGTGCATCCGCAAAACAGTATGATGCTGGTTACAAAAAAGACAAAAAATGCTTTCATAAACTCAGCTTTGTTTTGTATAATTATTTTGGGAATGGATTTCAAAGATAAGGAATTCTAAATGATTTTATATATTGAAATACGGTTAACTATTATAGATTACATTGCAGAAAAAGGTATGCTCTTTATCTGCGATTAATTTCTTATTTATAAACGGGGTAGTTGTGGGAGTATTCAGAATTTTATAAATTTGCGCAAACCGAATCATAAATAAAAAAATTCCGGAAATATATATGAAAAAGACAGTATTTAATGAGAAGCACAAAGCCCATGGGGCCAGGATGGTTCCTTTTGCAGGCTTTGAGATGCCAGTACAGTTTGAAGGCGTAAACGCCGAACATATGAGTGTGCGTGAGAAAGTGGGTGTATTTGATGTTTCTCACATGGGCGAGTTTTGGTTTAGAGGGCCGAAAGCCAAAGAACTGATGCAAAAGATCACGGTTAATGATGTGAATAAACTGGTTGACGGGCAGGTGCAGTATACTTGCATGCCTAATGACGGCAACGGGATTGTTGATGATACTCTCATCTATCGCTTTGCCGAAGATAAATGGATGATGGTTCCCAATGCTTCCAATATCGACAAAGACTGGAGCTGGGTAAACAAGCAAAACACGGAAGGCGCAAATCTGGAAAATGCATCTGATGATATCGCACAGCTTGCTGTCCAGGGGCCCGATTCACCAAAAGTGATGGATAAACTGGTGGATTTTGATATTGCTGATATTAAATTTTTCCGCTTTAAGGTTGTAAAAATTGGTTCTTGTGAAAATGTCATCCTTTCACAAACCGGTTATACAGGCTCTAAAGGCTTTGAACTTTATTTACCGAACAAATACGGAGAAGAAATATGGGATTTGGTATTTGAAGCAGGAGAGGAGTTTGACATAAAACCTGTCGGCCTGGCCGCAAGAGATACCTTACGTTTGGAAGCCGGACTTTGCCTGTATGGAAATGACATTACAGATACAACAACACCAATTGAAGCATCCCTGGGCTGGATAACTAAATTTACCGATGGTAATGACTTTATCAATCGTGAAAAGTTGAAGAAACAAAAAGAAGAAGGCGTCAGCCGAAAGTTGAAAGGGTTTGAAATGATTGACAAAGGCATTCCGCGACAGCATTATGAGATTTGCGATGAACAAGGCAATATAATTGGTGAGGTAACATCGGGAACTATGGCCCCATACGTAAAAAAAGCCATAGGTATGGGATATGTTAAAAAAGAATATGCTAAAGTAGATACGGAAATTTATATTCGTATCCGGAAAAAACTAGCGAAAGCAAAAATTGTTAAAATTCCGTTCTATAAAGGATAATTAATAACACATGGAAACACAACAAATACAGCCGGTAGAAGTCTGTTTCTCACCGGCTGTTTTTGATCGTTATTTTGATCCCAAAGCAGTGATCCTGGTAACAGACATTTTGCGGGCATCATCAGCGATCTGCACAGCTATGGAACATGGGGTTAAGGAAATAGTTCCTGTTCCCGGTATTGAGGAAGCCCGAAAATACAAAGAAAACGGCTTTATTGTCGCCGCTGAACGCGATGGGACAGTGCTGGATTTTGCAGACTTTGGAAATTCACCCTGGTATTTTATGGAACCCCGGCTGAAAGATAAGACCGTAGCATACAGCACTACAAACGGAACAAATGCCATACAAATGGCTGCACAAGCCAACAAAGTTATCATCGGTTCTTTTTTGAATTTAAAAGCTTCCTGCGATTATCTGAAAAAACAAAACAGAAAAGTGATCATACTTTGTGCCGGATGGAAACAACGATTCAGCCTGGAGGATGCCGTACATGCAGGAGCAGTGGCGGAATGCCTGTTGCAGGATAAACGTTTTGAAACAGACTGCGACAGCGCAAAAGCTGCTGTCGATCTATGGCAAATAGCTAAACCCGGTCTGTACCAATATATCCTTAAAGCAGCTCAGAAAAAACGCCTGGCTAAGCTCGGCCTCGACGATGTGATCAAATATTGCCATACTCCTGATCAATCAAAGATTATACCCGTATTTGATCCGCAAAAAAACCGCATTGTAGATTCGAACAAGTTGTAATAACGATTGTATGACTTAACAGCTAATAACTTTTAGTTGTTACTGAAATAATTTATGCTTTACAATCTAAAGATTCAGAAAATTCTATGACGAAAAACGATATTCAATTTTCTTTACAAAAAAATAAGACCAACAATAAAAAAGACGATTTCAAATACAAGGTCGATCAGTTTGCCGATATTAAAATCTTGCGCTACAAGGTGCCCGGCTTTGAACAGTTATCACTGCAACAAAAAAAACTGATTTACTACCTTAGCGAGGCAGCACGTTGTGGCAGGGATATTATTTTCGATCAGCATTTTAAGTATAATTTAACCATCCGTAAAACACTGGATAATATTATAGAATCCTTTACAGGTGACCGGGATAATGAAAATTGGAATAACTTTATGGTTTATGTAAAGCGCTTCTGGTTTTCCAATGGATTTCATCATCACTATTCCAGTGATAAATTTTTCCCGGAAATAAGCATGGAATATTTTGATGAACTAATGGATAATTCATACAAAAAGAAATTCCCAATTGCTGGTGATTCGAAGTTTGAAACCTTTAAAAATGTCATCAGTCGTCTAATCTTTGATCGCGAGCTTTATACTAAAAAAGTATCTCAGGATACCAGTAAAGATATTGTCCGGACTTCTGCAGTGAATTTCTATGAGGATATCGATCAGATGGAAGTGGAAGACCATTTTAAATCGATCAGCAACCAGATCGAAGAATGCCCTGTTTCTCATGGTTTAAATTCCAAACTGATCAGGGAAAACGGATCGACTAAAGAATTAGTTTATAAGGAAGATGGCCTTTATGGCCCGGCAATCAAAGAGATAATAAAATGGTTGAACAAAGCTTCTGAAGTGGCTGAAAACAATCATCAAAAATCCAGTATTGAAAAACTGATATCCTATTACAAGACAGGTGATTTGAAACTATGGGATGAATATAACATCAAATGGGTTCAGGATTTGGAATCGCATGTGGATTTTATAAATGGTTTTATAGAGAATTACACAGACCCGATGGGTATAAAAGCGACCTGGGAATCGGTAGTAAATTTTAAGGATATTGATGCAACGAAGCGAACGGATATCATAGCCAAAAATGCACAGTGGTTTGAGGATCATTCTCCGGTTGATACCCGTTTTAAGAAAGAAAAAGTCAAAGGTGTTTCAGCAAAAGTGATCACGGTAGTACAGCTTGGGGGCGATTGTTATCCTGCTTCACCCATTGGTATAAATCTTCCTAATGCTGACTGGATACGTAAAGAGCACGGTTCTAAATCCGTCACTATGGAAAATATCACCATGGCTTATGACAAAGCCTCGCAAGGAAGTGGCATGTTAGAGGAATTTGTTTACAGAGAAGAAGACAGAGGATTATCCCGCCAATATGCTGCAAAGGCAAATAATCTTCACACTGATCTGCATGAATGCTTAGGGCACGGCTCGGGTCAGTTGCTGGAAGGAACAGCGGCAGATGCCCTGAAAAATTATGCCTCGCCGCTTGAAGAAG
>JAIPAE010000003.1 GCA_021740245.1 Bacteroidales bacterium
GGTTTCTACTCTGGCTTGCTCTTCTTCTGTAATATCATTGATCATCAAAGTCATTTCATGAGCTGTGTGCCCGACATAAGCCAATGGTTTGTACAAAGCATTATCTGCATTATTATCTCTCATCATTTCAACTTTTGCAAAATTAGTTCCGCCAAATGCCCCAAATTCTAAGGCTTCAAGCGGTAGTTTCAATAAAGCCCTCAGGCTTTCCTTACCCATTCCCTGCCCAACTTCTTTGGCAATAACCGGATAGTTTGTATCTTTTAAAAAAGCACGGATAGTTTCCAGGGGAGGCATGGTTATAGTATCACCCTCCATCTGAAAGAACTCATGCATCGGATTAATATGCACGATCATACCATCAGCTTTGAGCAAACTCACAAGGTCATGTAATTCACTTATTCTATCATCCCTGACCATTTGTTCCAATTGCGCAATACCGATGTTTGCGAAAAAAGGCTGGTTTTCACCAATGATTTTTCTCATATCAAAATCCGGCAAAAACTTTTCATTTTCCAAAATAATTCTGCAGGACCCAAGTCCCATGCCTAAACCAAATTCAGCAGCAACTCTGGCCAAGTTAGAATTTATCTTGCGGGCCATTTTTGTACCCCCGGTCATGCTTGATATCCAAAATGGATATTTCATGGTTTTACCAGCCACCTTTTGTTTCAGGGTATAGGATTTCGGGATAGCTGTTAGTACGGGTTCATAAGTAAACCTGTCGTCTTTTTCAACAGCATTAGTTACTGAGTTTAATGCCAGCGTAATATGATCTTTTTTCCGTTCTTCCATAATATTTTATAAGCTTCGGGAAATTACCAGTTTTATGATTTCTGATGTACCTTCACCAATTTGCAAGATACGTTGATCACGATAATGTCGCTCAACTTCATTTCCTTTAACAAGTGCATAAGCTCCGAATATCTGCACAGCTTCATCTGCTACTTCCTTAGCAGTCTCGGTACAATAAAGTTTAGCCATGGCAGCTTCTTTGGCAAAAGGATAATCATTCATTTTAAGCCAGGTTGCATGATAGAGCATATTTCGTGAAGCTTCAATTTTTGTAGCCATTTCGGCAAGTTTAAAGCTAACAGCCTGAAAGCGTCCGATAGGTTTGCCAAACTGTTTTCTTTCTTTGGAATATTTCAGGGCGGCATCAAAAGCTCCCTGCGCATGCCCAAGACCCATTGCAGCCACAGAAAGGCGTCCTGAATCAAGTGTTTCCAACATCATGCGTGAACCAGCACCACGTTTCCCCAACAAGTTGGATTCTGGTACTTTTACATCCTTACATATTAACTTTCCTGTATCTCCTGCACGCCACATCATCTTATCCCTGATTCGCTCGGTAGTAAATCCTTTGGTTCCGCTTTCTACCAATATCGTGGAATACTCTTTCCTGCCATTTTCATTTTCTTCTGTAATGCATTGTAATGAAACGCCGGCAGACATTTCTGATGTTGAATTTGAAATAAATAGTTTTTCTCCGTTGATATGCCAGTATCCATCTTTTAATTCTGCTGTTGTCTCAGTTCCCCGGGAATCAGAACCGGCATTTTTTTCTGTCAGTCCAAAAGCCCACACATAATTACCCGATGTTAATTTAGGTAACAATTCCCGCTTTTGTTTTTCTGTACCATAATTATATATCGGACCAATTCCAAGAGAATTGTGAGCAGCTACAGTGCTTCCCTGCGATCCGTCTATCCGGCATATTTCTTCCACTGCAATGATAAGGGAAAGGTAATCCCTGCCCTGTCCACCATAATCTTCTGGTATTGCCAGGCCCAGCAAACCCAGTTGCCCCATCTTACGGCTTAACTCAACCGAAAATTCCGCTTTTTCATCCAGCTCAGTGGCTACAGGCCGGATTTCTCTTTCCGCAAAATCACGTACCTGTTTCCTTAGCTCGTGATGATGTTTTGTTAAATAAGGACTTTTCATGTTCTTGATTTTATTCTTTTTCTTTTTCTTCTTCAATATTTTTCATTCTGATCAATAGCTGACCATCTTTTACCTGATCCCCTTCGTTGACTTCAACTCGAGCCACTTCAACATCTGATTCAGCCAGTATATTATTCTCAATTTTCATTGACTCAATAACAACCAATGTATCACCTGTCTTTACAGAATCTCCATTTGATACCTGAATAGCAACAACCCGCCCATGCATTGGTGAAATCACATGTTCATAAGAACGGCCAGAATCCTTGTATGCATCTTCAAAATCGCTGGGGCTTAATACATCATGTCTTTGTATGTTGTAATAATATCCTCCGTATTTTAAAACAGCATTCGAAATATTTTGTTTAACAATTTTAAATTTATGTTCAACATTATTTATTTCTATAACACAATCTTCATGTTCTTTTTTTATACAACAGGCTGTTGATAATGAATCTTCAATTTGAACGTGAAACTTCCCAGCTCTTTTCCTAATTCCCACATTATATTTTTTATTGTTAAATGAAACAGCGATATTATTTCGAATCCGCCAGAATCCTAATTTGTTCCATGTTTCTGGTTTAGAATTTTCGTTGCATCTGTCCATTTCTGAAACCAGAAAAGCTGTAATCAAAAAAACAGGCGATATATGTTCTTTTTTTCTGATGAGTTGATCAATTATTGGCCGTGTATTTTTCTCAAGATATTGTGTAGATATCTTATTATTTATAAAATCCTTACTTAAAAGTATTTCGGAAAGAAACTCCTGGTTTGTTGTCGTTCCTGTCACCGTAATTTCCTTCAGGTAACCTGCAAGCTTATGAATTGCTTGTATCCTGTTTGTATCATGAGCAATTACTTTAGCAATCATAGGATCATAATCAGGATAAATAAAATCCTGCTTACGTAATCCATGATCAATTCTGATATCCACATGATCGGGAAAGGAAATTGAATTCAAAAAACCCGGAGAAGGTTTATAATTCTGAAGTGGATCTTCAGCATATAATCTTGCCTGAACAGCATGACCGCTTACATTCAGGTTTTTCAAGCTAATTGAAAGCTCATACCCTTCGGCTATTTTAATTTGTTGCTCTACAATATCAATCCCTGTAATTTTCTCAGTCACCGGGTGCTCCACCTGTATTCTTGTATTCATTTCAAGGAAGTATATTCTGTCTTGATGATCCACAAGAAATTCTACCGTACCGGCACTGCAATAATTTATAGCTTTAGCTATTTTCACCGCACTATCTGTCAAATCCTTTCGAAGCTTTTGATTGACCGATGGTGAAGGAGCTTCTTCAATAACCTTTTGATGTCTTCGTTGCAAAGAACATTCACGCTCAAACAGATGTATAACATTACCATGATTATCGCCTAAAATTTGAACTTCAATATGCCGTGGATTTTCGAAATAATGTTCTACAAAAACAGTATCATTTCCAAAATAGTTTTTTGCTTCCCGAGCTGTTGTTTTCAATATATCATTAAGGTTTTCAGCACCTGAAACAACACGCATTCCTTTACCGCCACCACCTGCTGAAGCTTTCACAAGCACCGGATAAATCAGTTCATTCTTTCTTGCCAGTATCTCTAGCGGGCTGCCGGTAATCCCTTCAGAAATGTTGACTCCTGCTTTATGCGCTGTGATTCTCGATTGTATCTTATCCCCCATAACACGAATGGCTTTTGCATCCGGGCCTATGAAAAGTGCATTATTACGTTCACATAATAACGGAAATTCAGGATTTTCAGATAAAAAACCATAACCAGGATGGACAGCATCAACGGCTGATTGTCTGATAGCAGCCTCAATCTTTCGAAGATTAAGATAGGTATTCTGTAAAGTACCTGTCCCTAATGCATAAGCCTCATCAGCCTGAGTGACATGAAAAGCTTGTTTATCATTAGCTGCATAGATGGCCACTGTTTTTATACCCATTTTTCCGGCAGTACGCATAATTCGCACAGCTATTTCACCCCTGTTAGCAATCAGTATTTTGCGTATTTTCTTCATACTTCAGTTTTGAGTATTTGATATTTTAGACCAGTCCGGGTTTCGTTTTTCAGCAAAAGCTTTCATACCTTCCTGGCCTTCGTCACTCAACCGTGCCGATGCGATCATATCTGCTGTAATATCTTCCATCTCACCCATATGAATACGATCAGCAATTTTGCTTATTAGCCATTTTGTGTTTTTTACTGACCCAGCTGCAGCAGCCTGGATAGAATTTACTGTACTATGCAAATAATCATTTATTTCTTTTTCCTTACCGCTGAAATTTATCAATCCTGTTTTTAAAGCCCTGTCAGCATCAAACTGTTTCCCGGTTAGCATCAACTCCCGCGCATTAAACTCACCAATTCTGTTAACTACAAAAGGAGATATAGTTGCAGGAATTAATCCCAGTTGAACTTCAGAAAACCGGAACACGGTTTCATCATCAGCAATACTGATATCTGAGGCTGCTACTATACCGTTCGCCCCTCCAAAGCTGGCACCGTGAACAATTGTAATAACCGGAACCGGGAAACTGTATATTGCGTAGAACAACCGGTATAACTGTTTGCTTTCAAGCTTATTTTCATTAAAAGAATAATTCATCACCGATTGCATCCAGTCTATATCAGCACCGGCACTAAAAACAATGCCTCTTCCACGGATAATCAATATCCGCAAATTTTTTTCATGTTTAAATGATCCTAAAGCCATTAATAGTTCATCTATCATTTGTTCATGAAAAGCATTGCGCTTTTCTGGTCTGGACAACCATATTATGGCTGTATTCTCATTTTTTTCTGTTTCAATATATCTGTACATAATAACTTTACATTCGGAAGACACCATTTTTCATATCTTCAATTGGTTTATTCAATGACATCGATATCGCCATTGCTATAATATTTCTGGTTTCTGCAGGATCTATAATCCCATCATCCCAAACTCTTGATGTGCTGTAATAGGCAGAGCTTTCATACTCATATTGGTCCAGAATTCCTTTTCGTATGGACTGAATTTCTTTATCATCCGGTTCTTTCCCTTTCGTTTTTAATTGTTTTAATTTAACAGATGTTAAAACGCCTGCAGCTTGTTCACCACCCATAACAGATATGCGGGAATTGGGCCATATCAATAGAAGATTCGGATCGTAGGCACGACCGGCCATAGCATAGTTTCCTGCACCAAAAGACCCCCCCACAATTACAGTAAATTTCGGAACATTAGCATTTGCTATAGCATGAATAAGTTTTGCACCGTGTTTGGCCAGTCCTTCGTGTTCATATTTCTTCCCGACAATAAATCCGGATATATTCTGTAAAAACAAAATTGGAATTTTACGGGACTGACAGAGCTCAATAAAATGTGCTCCTTTCATAGCTGATTCTGAACCAAAAACACCATAATTTCCTAAAATTCCAACCGGATAACCCATAAGATAAGCAAATCCGGTAACCAAAGTTGTTCCATAATCACGTTTAAACTCATGAAAACGGCTACCATCAACAATTCTCATAATAATTTCCCGTGGATCTACTGATTTTTTCAAATCTATTGGAGCTATGCCATATAATTCTTCAGCAGCATAAACCGGATTTTCAACTCGCTTTTTTTCGAGTTTGTATTTTTCTTTAAGCGGTATGGTTTGAAACAGGTTCCTGCAAATTTCCAGGGCATGATCATCATTTTCGGCAATATGATCAGCAACTCCGGATATACTTGTATGCACATGTGCTCCGCCAAGTTCTTCTGCACTGACTTCTTCGCCTGTTGCTGCTTTGACCAACGGTGGCCCGCCTATAAATATTGTCCCTTCTCCCCTTACAATTATTGTTTCATCGCTCATTGCAGGGACATATGCTCCTCCTGCTGTACATGATCCCATCACAATTGAAATCTGATGGAGCCCCATTGCTGACATTCGGGCCTGATTATAGAACAAACGGCCAAAATCCTCTTTATCGGGAAAAACTCTGGATTGTTCCGGTAAAAAGACTCCTCCGGAATCCACAAGATAAACCACCGGCAAATGATTTTGCATGGCCATTTCCTGAGCGCGAACATGTTTTCGTATTGTTTCACGAATATAGGTTCCTCCTTTTACAGTAGCATCATTCGCTATAATAATTGCTTCATGTCCCTCGATAACTCCAATACCGGTTACAATGCCTGCTCCCAAAAACTGGTCTTTATATTGACCGTTGGCTGCAAGGGTAGACAACTCTAAAAAAGGTGTATTAGGATCCAATAATAAATTTATTCGATCGCGAACCAATAGTTTACCTCGCTCCTTGTGCTTTTCTACTGATTTCGGAGAACCTCCGGCCAATACTCGATCAATGTCTGAATAAAACTTATCCAATAGTTTTTCATATTGCTTTACGGATGCCAGAAATTTTTCTGACGTTGTATTTAATTTCGTTTTTAGTTGATACACGGCTTATCTGGTTTTCATATCAAAAAACAATAGGTATTTATTTTTGTTTCACCTTAACGATAATATAGTTCTACAAGATTTTAAAACATGTAAAAATAATGAGAATTACGATTATAACAAATATCCTTATCAACTGAATGAAATAAATTCATAACAAATATGTCATAATCCCTCCTGAAAATGCTTTTTACTCAACAATTAACCTTTGTGAAATTCATTTTTTTGATGATATCCTGTAAATCACAAACCCGATTAGGAGGGTAATCAAGCCTGCCACCGAGGCCAAAGGTTTTTGAATGAGTGAATGAACAACCATCCAGGACATCCCCAATAAAAAAATCACCGGAGTTATTGGAAATAGAGGGATTTTATAATTTGATAATGACCTATCTGCTCTCTGCTGATGGATAAAAATACCGGCAACAGTCAAACCAGATATCAGGCTTAAGGTAAAGCCCACATATACCAGTATTGTTTCAAATGTAAAAGTAAGTATCATAAAAACAGAAATAGCCATTTGTAGAATAATTGCTGCATAAGGTGCACCTCCTTTAGACGTTACGGATAAAATATTAAATAACTTAAAGTCCTCTCCCATAACTTTATAAACCCTTGGCCCTGCCATGATCATAGAGCTTAGTGATGATAACAGGAACAATGCTACGGCAAGCGAGAAAAATTTACCGGCATTTTCCCCAAATACTTTTACTGCAACAAAATGAGCTGTTTCAACTTTTCCTTCTATTTCAGCAGCCGGAACTGAGCTAAGGAAGAAATAATTCACTGTCAGATAAACAATGATTACTATGACAGTACCTGCAACTAGTGCAAATGGCAGATTTTTTGCCGGCTTTTTTATTTCACCGGCAACATAAGTAGCTGCATTCCAACCGGAATAGGCATACATTACAAAAATCAAACCTGCAGCATATGCAGAACTAAAAATGCTTTTGATCTCAAATTCCTGCGTACTCAATGTCCAGGCTTTTTCTTCCTGAATTAAAAAGCCTGCTGATACAAATATGACAATTAATATAATTTTAAGTGCTGTGATTATATTCTGAACTTTTGCCCCGGCACTGACACTCCATATATGTAAAATCGAAAAAATAAATACTGCGGATATTGCAACTTCCATAACAGGTAAATCCGGGATAACACCGGCAAGGTACCGGCTAAAAGCTACTGCAACAGCTGCTATCGGAGCGGAAAAACCGACAATAAGAGAAACCCAGCCTGCCAGAAATCCTGCTACCGGATGAAACAGTTCAGACAAATAATGATATTCGCCTCCACTGCGTGGCATATCTGCACCTAATTTTCCATATGTCAATGCACCACATAAAGCTATAATTCCTCCCATCAACCAAGAGATCAACACCGTTAAAGGGTGATGCATATCTCTGATCAAAAAACCGGTTGTAGTGAACAGACCTGTGCCTATCATATTGGCAATCACCAAAAGTATAGCAGTATGCAACCCCAAAATTCGTCTGGAACTACTTTTGTTCTTTTTCCGGGTTTCTTTCATAGTTTGTTCCCGGTTTTTAATCATTATTTTCTTCAGGATGTACCATCGGAACGAACCTTACCCCGGTTATGATCTCCTCATTGATATTTCCGTTTTCATATTTGGTAACCTGCTTGAGTAATTGCATATTTTTTCCTTCAGGTAAAACCATAATTCCACCGGGTTTCAACTGTTGCAATAATTTTTCAGGTATCTTTTCCGGAGCAGCAGTAACTATAATGCGATCAAAGGGAGCATGCTCAGGCCAACCCTGATAACCATCTCCGTGAAGAACCCGAACATTATCATATTCCAGGGATTTTAGTTTTCGCCTGGCAGATATGGCAAGTTCTTCTACAATTTCTATGGTATAAACCTCTT
This sequence comes from Bacteroidales bacterium, assembly GCA_021740245.1. Classification (GTDB taxonomy): domain Bacteria; phylum Bacteroidota; class Bacteroidia; order Bacteroidales; family PWNQ01; genus PWNQ01. The sequence continues at coordinate 8,278 of JAIPAE010000003.1, forward strand.
TAGCTAAACCTGCCAGTATTGCGGCCTGATAAGCTGACCCGGTCCCTATTTCAAGAACCTTTTCATCTCCGTTTAGCTCAAGTTGGCTGGTCATAAGTGCTACAATATACGGTTGTGATATCGTTTGCCCAAAACCAATCGGCAAAGGATTGTCATCCCAGGCAGCATATCTGTAATGCGCCGGTATAAAGCGGTGTCTGGGTGTATTTTTCATCACTTTCAAAAGTTGCTTATCATTTATTCCACGCGATTTGATCTGGTTTTCAACCATTTTACGGGCAGAACTTTTCCAGGTTGTATCCTTTTTTGTAGGCTGGTTAACCGGTTTTTGGGTTGCTTTATGATTATTATTCCCTTGTCCATGCTGGCATGAAACAGTAAGCATTATAAATATTACAGACAAACAGGTTACCTTATGCATCAAAAGTGTTTTCATAGTAATTCGTTTAGTGATTTTATAGATGTAAGTAACAAATATAATTTATACGCGACTTTTGATCAAGCCAAAACAAAACATAAAAAAAACGTCACCCTAAAAAGAGTGACGCCAGTAAGTAATTGATATGATTATCTTTATTTTACTTTTTCCACAACTGCTTTGAATGCTTCCGGATTATTCATAGCCATATCGGCAAGCACCTTACGGTCTAGCTCAATATTGTTAGCTTTTAATTTACCCATAAACTCTGAGTAGGACATTCCATAAGTTCTAGCACCTGCGTTGATACGCTGAATCCATAATTTGCGGAAATTGCGTTTTTTGTTTCTTCGATCCCGATATGCATACTGCAACCCTTTTTCGTATGCATTTTTTGAAACGCTCCAGACATTTTTTCTCCGGCCATATTGTCCTTTTACCGCATTATAAACTTTTTTCTTTCTTTGTTTGGCCGCAACTGAATTTACTGATCTTGGCATAATTTTTTACTTTTTTTTTGCATTAGCGCCTGTTTAGAAAAACAGATCTTACAGCTAATGTCAAATTCAACACTTTTTTTACCTGAGCAACATACGTTTTACTTTTTTCACATCAGTCTGGTCAACGAGAGTGAAATAACGAAGATTCCTCTTCTGTTTTTTCGTTTTCTTAGTCAGGATGTGACTTTTGTATGCATGCTTTCTTTTAATCTTACCAGTTCCGGTTATTCCAAAACGTTTTTTGGCTCCGGATTTCGTCTTCATCTTAGGCATCTTAATACGCGTTTATTATATGTTCAACTACTTACTTTTCTTAGGTGAAATCATCATGATCATTCGTTTACCTTCCATTTTAGGCATACTTTCCACTTTTCCATATTCTTCCAGTTCGTCGGCAAATTTAAGCAATTTGTATTTGCCCTGGTCTTTATAAATGATGGTACGCCCTTTAAAGAAAACTTCAGTTTTCACTTTGTTTCCATCCGAGAGGAATTTTTTTGCATGATTCAGCTTAAAGTTAAAATCATGATCATCGGTATTTGGTCCCATCCGAATTTCTTTCACCTGGACTTTAGCTGTTTTTTGCTTTATTTCTTTTTCCTTTTTCTTTTTTTCGTAAAGGAATTTTTTGTAATCAATTACTTTGCAAACCGGAGGATTGGCTTTAGGTGAAATTTCCACCAAATCCAGTTCCTGATTATCTGCCATTTCAAGGGCTTCCTCGATGGGATATATCCCAACATCAACGTTATCCCCTACCACACGCACCATTTGTGCTTTGATCCTTTCATTAATGCGATAAGGTTCCTCAATTTTTCTCCGGTAACCTCCCTTTTTTGGTCTTCTTGGTGCTATAGTACTACCTCCTGTATTTTATTAAACATTCAATTCGTTTTCAATTTTGTTTTTCATATCGTGGATAAATTCCTGAATTGGAATTGCTCCTATATCCCCTTCACCCTGTCGTCGTATAGAAACTGTTTTATTTTCGGCCTCTTTCTCTCCAATTATGAGCATATATGGGATTTTTTTTAACTCTGAATCCCTTATTTTGCGGCCAATTTTTTCATTTCTGCGATCAATTTGGGCACGAATATCGTAATTATCCAGCAAAGATAAAACTTTTTCTGCATAATTATGATATTTTTCACTGATTGGCAATATCCTAACCTGATCCGGTGTAAGCCAAAGCGGAAATTTACCGGCCGTGTGCTCAATTAAAACAGCCACAAAACGCTCCATCGAGCCAAAAGGAGCACGATGGATCATAACCGGCCTGTGTTTTTCATTATCACTGCCTGTATATTCAAGGTTAAAACGCTCCGGAAGGTTGTAATCTACCTGCACTGTTCCCAGTTGCCAGGAACGGCCGAGTGCATCTTTGACCATAAAGTCCAGCTTTGGTCCATAAAAAGCAGCTTCACCATATTCTACTATGTAATCTAAACCACTGTCTTCAACAATGTCTAAAATGGCGCTTTCAGCTTTATCCCAGTTTTCATCCGAGCCAATATATTTTTCATTATTTTCAGAATCACGTAAAGATACCTGAGCTACATAATCCTGAAAATTCAATGCTTTAAATATCTTCATGATGATATCTATAACACCTTTAAACTCATTTTTTACTTGTTCAGGTGTGCAAAAGATATGAGCATCATCCTGTGTGAAACCGCGAACACGAGTCAAACCATGAAGTTCTCCACTTTGTTCATAGCGATATACGGTTCCAAATTCAGCATATCGTACAGGCAAGTCACGAAAAGAAAACTGTTTTGCATTGTACATTTCACAATGATGCGGACAATTCATGGGCTTAAGCATAAACTCCTCACCTTCGTTAGGAGTCTTAATTGTTTGAAACGAATCCTCTCCATATTTTTGAAAATGACCGGAAGTTTTATATAAATTGACGTTCCCGATATGTGGTGAAATAACCTGCTCATAACCTGCTTTATGTTGGATTTTTTTCAAAAAACTCTCCAGGCGTTCACGCAAAGCGGCTCCTTTAGGCAGCCACAAAGGCAACCCAGACCCAACTTGTTGGGAAAAAGTAAATATCTCAAGCTCTTTTCCAATTTTCCGGTGATCACGCTTTTGCGCTTCTTCCAACATTTCCAGATATTCATCCAGTTGTTTTTTCTTTGGAAATGTTATGCCATAAATCCGCGTTAACTGCTTCCTGTTTTCATCACCTCGCCAGTATGCACCTGCAATACTCAATAATTTGATTGCCTTAATCGGAGATGTGGATGGTATATGAGGCCCCCGGCATAAGTCCGTAAACTCTCCTGATTTGTAAAATGTGATTGTACCATCCTCCAATTCATCTATAAGTTCTACCTTATATTCATCTCCTTTTTCTTTATAATATTCCAGAGCCTGCTTTTTCGGTACTTCTTCACGAACAAATTCCTGCTTTTGTTTTGCAAGCTCTTTCATCTTTGACTCAATCTTTGGCAGATCATCCTTTGTAATATTATGATGTCCTGGATCAATATCGTAATAAAAACCATGATCAATAGCAGGTCCTATACCAAATTTAACACCCGGATACAACAACTCAACAGCTTCTGCCATAAGATGAGCCGAAGAGTGCCACATGGCTTCTTTTCCCTCTTTATCTTCCCAGGTAAGTAATTTTAATTCTGCATCTTTATTAATGGGTTGTATTGCATCATTAACCTCTCCGTTTACTTTTGCTGCAAGTACATTCCTGGCAAGTCCTTCACTTATATCCCTCGCTACATCCATTGCTGTAGTCCCCTTAGGCACCTCCTTTGTACTATTATCAGGTAATCTTATTGTTATCATTGTCTTATTTTCAATATTTCTAAAACGGTTTGCAAAGATATAAAAATGCAATGAAGTTCAAATGTTTCTTTATTGATTTTCACAACTTCATACAACAAATAATGAAGGTGCTTGTTGAATTACAATCACTTTTAACATGATCTTAAACTAATTTATTTTCAGTAGATATATGCTTTAATGGTTGTAACCAGAGTGATTCCTGTTTTAATTTTTTTTTGATAACGGGATGAAACCTATTTTTTTGATCTATCATGAAAATATTACCAGATATTTTTCTCTTTCCATGTTCTATAAATTTTAAAATAGAAGGAAGGCATATTAGTCACCTGTAATCTAGGCATTACAGAATGTTGCTTCTACCATGCAATGAAAAACGGTAAAACAGGGAATCTAATAGCAGCATTATGAGATGGAATCTACCCTCAACGCTTTATCAATGAATAATGATTTTTTGTTGAGCCTGAGCTTTCTCACTAAATAATTTCAAAATATAAATACCTTTATTCATTCCTTTTATATTTAAGATAACTTTACGGTTGATAATATCACTCATGACCAGACGATTTGTCATATCATAGAGTTCATAGCGCTGATACCAATTTTCTTCATCATGAATAACCAGATTCTCATACGCAGGATTTGGGTATATGCTAACTTCTTTTCTAATTTTTTTAGGTTTACCGGTAGTTCCCCAGTTTTGGAGCCATATCACTCTATCCCCAAAAAATTCCGTCAATACAATATCATTGTCTCCGTCTCCATCCATATCAGCAGAACTAACAGCACCCGGTGCATAAAAATTCGTATCAATGACCTGCTGATTTCCAAACTGACCATTACCTAAATTTTTATACCATGCTAATTTATTATCTTGGTTGGACGTCGATAATATATCCGGTAGATTATCACCATTCAGATCAGCAGCATAAACCGAATTGGCGCCATCAGCATTTGTGGTTATTACCTTATCTCCGGAGAAATTTCCATACCCATCATTTTCGAACCAGGCAATTTTATCATCATGAGTTGAAGCAGTTAAAATATCATAATCTCCATCATTATCCACATCCTGAACTTCCAGGTCATAAATCCAGTCCAGGTTTTGACTTAAAATATTTTCCGATCCAAAGTTTCCGGTGCCATCATTTTCAAACCAGGACAATTTATCTAGCTTAAAAGAAGCGGCAACAACATCCATATCATTATCACCATCAAGATCTGCGGCATGAACATTACTAACTGCCTCATAAGGTTTCTTTATGACATGAGCAGTATCAAAATTTCCATTACCGTCGTTGGAATACCAGTGGAGTATATCATCATTAGTGGGCGATGCAAGTATATCCACATCTCCATCACCATCAATATCTGCAGGATACTCAAAATTAGATGTAACATCGGTATCGGATACTACATGCTGAATCCATGTTCCTTCAAAACGTTCATACCATGCGACTAAATTGCTTGGCACTCCTGATGCTGTTACATCAAGGTATCCATCCCCATTAATATCTGCAGTATGTATTGATCCTGCTCCGGGTACGGAATCATATATCATGATTGGTGTGCTGAAATTTCCATTTCCATAATTTTGAAACCACACAAGGTAATGACCATTAAAGGATGGAACAAATACATCAATTTGTCCATCATCATTAAAATCAACCAGATGAAGCTCACCCGGATAATCAATCGAATCGTTGATCACCAAAGGCGAACTAAATCCAATTTGTGCAAAACCAGAGTCAGATAATAAAATAAAACTTAAAAAAAACCACACTGAACGGAGCAAAATCTTTGTTAACATAAATATTTGGATTTAGTTTCATTTTTTGACGAAAAAATAAGCCCAACGTTTAACATAAATAAAAATCTATATGTTAATATATTGAAATCTACACTATTTAACCTTGCAGTGAGAATTAAAGAAAATGACTATTCTATCTTAAACTCCGGATTATATATCAGTCCGATGATATTTCCCCATGGATCTTTTACAGAAGCTACTTTCAACTCTCCGCCTACTCCGGTTGGTGGTTCATGATCTGTCGCACCCAATTCGCGAAGACGCTCAAATTCTTTTTCAATATCATCAACACCCCAGTATGTTAAAACACTTTCAGCTTTTTCCTTTACATCTAATTCTTCCGGTTGAAGTCCCAATTCATAACCACCAACATTAAATCCGATGTAAAACGGTTCATCAAAATAAGGCTCTGTTTCAAATACACGGGTATACCATTTTTTTGCCTCCTGCATATCAGCAACCTTATAAATACAGGTTCGCAACCCTTTGATCCCTTTTTTCATATTATCACAACTTTTGGTTATAGATGTTAAAATTATCATCATCAAAACAGACAAAATAAACTTTACGGGGAAACTCATTATCTTGCTGAAAATCACGTACGGTTTTTATTGCAATATCGGCAGCCAGTTCACGGGGAAAATGATAAACACCTGTACTAATATTAGGAAAAGCTATGGTTTCAAATTCATTCATTGCTGCCAGCTTTAAACTGTTACGGTATGCTTTTTCTAATAACTCTTCTTCATTGTTATTTCCTCCATTCCAGACGGGCCCCACCGTGTGGATCACATAGCTTGCCGGGAGGTCATATCCTTTGGTTAGTTTTGCTTGACCAGTTTCAGCTCCGCCCAGGGTTTCACATTCTTTTTTCAGATACGGACCCGCAGCCCGGTGAATGGCGCCATCAACACCGCCACCTCCCAATAGTGATTTATTAGCAGCGTTGACTATGGCATCAACCTCCAGTTTGGTGATATCTTCACGGATAAGTTCAATTTTATTCATAGCATATGGATTTTCCAGAATTAAATGAATCTGCTAAGTTAACAACTGAAATCGGATAACACAAACGAAGCCAGGTTGCAAATTATGCATCTCTCTTCAATTAATACGGGTTTATTGATTAAATCTTAACTTTTAGCAGTAATCATACATCATATATTAGCTCATTCTTGTTTTACCACTTTTCTGACGTGGGTATTACCAGCATCTTCAATGATCAGGAAATAAACACCCACAGGAAGTTTTGAAATACTGAGCTGATGTCTTTTTTGATCAATATTCTCCATCTTCAAAATTTGAGTTCCGTCAATTGCGATAATTCTCAGGTTTTTCACAGGTATAGATGATTCCACATGGACAATATCTGTAGCCGGATTGGGGAATACTTCAATATTGTTTTTTCTGGCTTTGCTAATCCCCACATTATTTAAATTCTCATTCCAGATAATTTTATCGTTTCCAATACCCATAGCCAGGATATCATTAACATCATCACCAGTCAGATCAGTAACTATAATCTCCCACGGAATACGAAGTTCACCATGAACGGGTTTGGGATTACTAAAATTATTTTGTCCCAGATTTTTAATCCAAAAAATGCCATAATTATCCATTGAACCAAAAACAATATCCATGTCACCATCAACATCATAATCGATAGCACGCAAAGGCCATGACCAACCTGTTTGATCTGTTAACTCAACACGTGAGGCATAGTTGCCATTTCCGGTATTTTCATAGTAAAATATTTTATCATAATTCGGGAATTGTGAATTATACACTATACCAATGATATCTAAATCACCATCTAAATCAAAATCAACCAAATCTAAATCCAGAACATCATAAAGATTATTATCAATATCTTTTTTGACAAAACTATTACCCAGTGCATCGGCATTTTCATACCAATACGGAATTGTTGCTCCCTGCACGGGCAAAATATCGACATCCCCGTCTCCATCTATGTCACCAGTGAGAATATTTTCAACAGATGAAATATTATGTGTTATTTCAAAGCGGTTTCCAAAAGTTCCCTGCCCATCCAGATTTTCAAACCACCCCAGGAATTGCCATTCAGATGCAACAACCAAATCCTGATCTTCATCTCCATCCATATCACATGCTGTAACTTCATGCGCTTCATTCACAAAATTACTCACCACTTGTTCTGTTCCGAAACTTCCCTGACCATCCAGATTTTCAAACCAGGCAATTTTCTGATCACCAGAAGCAGCAATGATCACATCATTATCTCCATCACCGTCAATATCGGTTGCAGATACAGCTTTTGCTGAAGAGGCACTGTCGGTAATCAGATGATATGATCCAAATCCATTACCGGTTTGGGTGTTTTTGTACCAGCCAATTTTATTATCTTTTGAAGATGCCACAAGAACATCATTCAGCCCATCGCCATCAATATCGGAAGCATAAATACACTCAATGCCAGCAAAATCTGATTCACAAAGGTTTTGTTGCAGTGAAAAACTGCCTGTACCATCATTTTTATACCAGGATATTCTGTTATGATTCGAAGCATTGGAAACCAAATCCGGATCATTATCTCCGTCAATATCAGCAACAATCAAATCAATAGCCCCCAGATCGTTATTTGATATTATGCTGCCAAATTCAAATGTTCCGTATCCATTGATGTTTTCATACCAGGCAACTTCGCCATTCGGGTTTGTATTATAGGCCAAATCGATGTCTCCATCACCATCAAAGTCAGCCGGATATATTTTATAAACATCGTTTGTGGAATCAGAAATAACATGTTTCGTGGGGAAAGATAGTTGTCCGTTGGTATTTTCAAGCCAGCCCAGTTCTGAGTCACCCTGATTGGAGTAAACAATATCTATATTCCCATCTCCGTTTACATCAGCAGGCCAGGCATCCCGGAAATAGTTCTGAGAACCTGTTACAGCTACCGGGTCTTCATACGGACTTAAATTCATAGTATTTGGCCCAAGCGTATCATACTCCAGTGTAGCAATACTTGTTCCTCCCTGCCAGGAGGGAATATTAGTTAAAATATCAGGGTCGTTATCATTATCAAAGTCGGCAAATCTCAAAAACATCGGAGAAGAAAAAAACATTGAGATTTCATCCATGAAATAAAAAGTATTACCCGTACCTCCAATGTATTCAACCCATACAACAGAACCACTGGTATTCAATACGTCCACATTTGTATTAAAATTGATATCTGTGGTCACAATCTGATTTGCATATCCCCCATAACAAACAAGCCTGGGGTTGGAAAATGTTCCTGATCCGTTTACATTCTCATACCAATAGATACCTGCATCAAGACTGGTTTTGGCAACCAACAGGTCCACATCTCCATCACCATCAACATCTGCAGCTTTAACACGTCTTCCGCTCTGTATCGAATCACTAATTAACACAGATGAAGAAAATGTACCATAACCATCCGTATTTTCAAACCAAACCAACTTTTGATCGTTGGAAGAAATACTCACAACATCCAGATCATTATCGCCATCCAAATCGGCTACATCTATTGATTGTATTCCAGTCACTTCAGATTCTGCTATGATCTTTTGATTTCCAAAATAATTTTGCGAAGAAATACTGCATGCGATAAACAAGCTTAGTACAAGAATAAAATAATTTTTCATGATCATACATTTATATTATAATTCACATTCTCAAATATATTAAATATTTATTAATATTCAAAGCAATCAATATAAATTATAATAATCAATCTATCCGTATTACGAAGATAAAATTATTTATTCATCGTAGGGTCTGTCCACTATAAGTTGCGTATTGTGATAGCTGACCACTTCCACCTCTTCACCTTTTTCAATATATCCGGTTTCGGCTGTTGCATCATAAATTTCCTCATCAATTTCAATTTTACCTGAAGGTCGCAAAACCGTGTATGCTATACCGTGATGACCGACCATACTTTTCATAGTAGCATCAGCGCTTGTATAGCCGGTATCAGCCGTCAGTTCATCCTGCAAAGCCAGATTCTTAAAAAATTTATTGGAACTTCCGGCAAATAATCTCATGCTTAAATAATATGATCCCACCAATGCAAAGAAAGAAGCAATAATAACGGTAAGAAAAGCTCTGACAAGACCTTCCAGCTGAATGCCTGTAAAGTCAAAAGCCACATTATCTACCATACTTAATGTGAGGCCGGCAACAAGCAAAATGAGCCCACTAATACCGGCAACCCCAAAGCCCGGAATAGCAAATATTTCGACAGCTAATAGCGCCAATCCCCCCACAAACAAAAGGATTTCCCAGTTTTCAGCCAGACCTTCAAGATATAATGGAGCAAAATAAAGAATAGCAGCCACAACGGATGTTATTAAAGCAAACCCTATTCCGGGTGATTGCAATTCAAAATAAATACCGCCAATAATCAAAAGGATTAGAATCCCATTAACAAAAGGACTGATCAGGAAACCAATAATCTTGTCAACGGCATCAGCTTCATATGTAGCTTTTTTATAATTCTTTAAACCATATGCTTGAATTACTTCGTCAACCGTTTCATACATTCCTTCACAAAAACCATTTTCCAACGCTTCGGAAGCAGTGAATGTAAGCACTTTACCGGAATCGCTGATTCCTTTCACGTACACATCGGGGTCTACCATAGCCTCTGCAATGTCCGGGTCTCGACCCTTGGATTCTGCTGTGGAACGCATTGTTGAACGCATATACGATTGATATTTATCGGGAGCTGCCTCCTGATTTTGGTTTACAACGGTACTGGCACCGATGTTGCTCCCTTTACGCATGTAGATACTGTCGCAGGCTATGGAAATCAAGGCACCAGCTGAAGCTGCATTATTGTCAATGAACACAACTACAGGAATTTTACTATTTAATATCCTGGTACGCATGGAATCTGCCGTTTTAACCATGCCACCATACGTATTCATATGCAATAAAATAAGGTCAGCATTTTGTTCCCGGGCATCTTTAAAGCTTTTTTGCATCATTCGCCATACAGGTGGTGCAATTTCCTCTTTTACATCTATCACATATACCAGCTTTTGAGCTCCTTTACCGGAGACTGCTGTATCACTTTTATTAACCGGATTTTCAATAGTTGTATCCAGCTGATCTTCGACATCCTGTGCGTTTGATGCCAAAAACACAGGTAGCACCATCAGGATCAGTATAATTTTTTTCATTCGTAAATTAGTTTATTAACAAGCTTTTATTTGGTTTTGACTTTATATACAGCGTCAATAATAGTACCGTCTACCCATTTCACCACACCAATAATTTCATCTTCCAGTTGGGGGTTTTCCGGCATACCACAAATATCTTCTGCTTCCACTTTTAACTCTTCTATGGTTTTTAACGGCAATCCTGCATTATGAGCTTTTTCGATCAGATCAATACGTTTTGGATTTATTGCAATACCCCGCTCGGTAACGATGACATCAATCAGTTCACCCGGACCGCAAAGCGTTGTAACGCGATCACGGATCACCGGGATTCGATCACGGAACAATGGAATCGGCAAGATCGTAGTTCGCGCAAACAGGCAGTTTTGCCATCCACCAATACCATGTAACATATATCCATCTGAGTGAGTAACGACGTTGGCATTGAAATTTACATCCACTTCCGTTGCTCCAAGCATTACAACATCCACCATAGAAGCAAAATTACCTTTTCCGTGATAGTTATAGCTGGTAAATGGGCTTGTATTCACATGATTAGGATTCTCCCGTATGGAACGAACACCTTCCAGATCAAAAGTCTGTCCGTCCAGAATATAATCTGCCAGTCCATCCTCAAGCATTTTCACCGGGTATTTATTAGAACCTGCACGTATGAAACGGGCTTTGATATTTCTTTCCTTCATCATTTGAGCAAAAAATTCACCTACAGCCAGCGCAGTACCACCTGCACCTGACTGAAACGAAAACCCGTCACGGATGATGCCGGCTGCATCGCAAAAATTAGCTGTTAATTCAGCGATTCGGAGCCTGTCAGGGCTTTTTGTTATCCGAGTGGTTCCGGAAACTATTTTTTCCGGTATTCCGATCTTGTCCACTTCTACAGTGTAGTCCACCCAGTTACCATGGATTTGCCAGGGAATACATGGAAAATCCACCAGATTATCAGTAGCCACGATCACTTTGTCAGCATGTTGTGCATCTGCCAGGGCAAAACCAAGTAATCCGCATGCAGCATCGCCATGAACGCCATTGGCATTACCAAATGCATCAGCGGCAGGTGCAGCAATAACTGCAATATCAATATGAACTTCACCATCTTGTACAGCCTGATAACGACCTCCATGAGAGCGCAAAACACCTACTCCTTTCATATTTCCTTCAGAGGCAAATTTTCCCAGGGGCCCATTCATACTTCCCTCTATCCTGTTGATCACACCTGATTTCATATGTTCAATCATCGGCTCGTGGCAGGGGAAGGAAGCCGAGGGAAACCATCGTAAATCTTTAATGCCCAGCTCAGCAGCAATTGCAAATATCTGATTAGCTATTACATCACCATTACGGAAATGATGATGTGTGGAAATAGTCATACCGTCTTTAATGCCAGATTTTAACAAAGCTTCCTTCAGGGAAGACTGACGTTTATCCCCATCATCAGGATAATCAGCACAGCTTGGAATCGGTGGACCATACTTATTTCCCGTTGGGCGGTGCTTTCCAACACCTTTGAAAGCCACATGTTTTTCTCCGTTTATTTCTTCAGGGACCTTACGTCCTACAGCATTTTCGACTATTTTATCGTATTTTTTTGACATCGTATTCCTGTTTTATTCTTTGTTTATCCAGTTTTCATCCAACAACCCGGTTTTTACAGCTACATATATCTGGCGTTGTGCCCGTTTCACAACCGGTGGGTCAATCATTTTAGAACCCAGTGAAACAACGCCCAGCCCTTTAGCTTTCGCATCTTCAAAAGCCTTATAGATTTTTTTCGCTTTATCCAGCTCTTTTTCAGAGGGTGCAAAAGTCTTCTGAACCACAGGAACCTGCCGTGGATGAATACAGCCCATGCCTTCAAACCCTAATTGTTTTGATCGAAGCACATTCTCTCTTAAGGCTTCCATATCTTCAATATCAGAAAAAACAGAATCTATCGGCTGAATTTTTGCAGCCCGGCAAGCATTAACCATTTGGCTTCGTGCATAAAATGATTCTACGCCTTCATCGGTACGTAATGTACCCAGGTCTGCTGTGTAGTCTTCCAGCCCTATTGCCATAGCAACAACATTGTCAGTTGAAGATGCTATCTCATACGCTTTTATTACTCCTAAAGCACTCTCGATAATAGGCATCAACCAAATGTCATTATCTATATGGTGTTCATTTTTCAACTTATCTATAACCTTATTAACCGAATGAATTTGTTCAGCAGACTCACATTTGGGTACCAGAACCATATTAACACCGTGAGGAACTATGTATTCAAGGTCTTCCAATCCCTGTGGAATCTGATTTACTCTAACCATTCTTTCAGCCCCATAAAACTTTAGGTTTCTCAAAGCATTACGCACCAGAAAACGAGCTTCATATTTTTTATCAGGAGCAACAGCATCCTCCAGGTCCAGAATTAGTCCATCCGGTGAATGTACACCGGCATTTAGCATAAGCTTTGGAGTATTCCCGGGCAGATAAAGCCTTGTAAAACGATAACGATCTTTTTTTCCGGGTTCACGGTTATCATCGCGTTGCGGCAACAAATAACTGATCTCCTTTCCTGTGGCCATACGCAAAGCAGCCTCAAGACGTGCAACTATGATAAAATCCAGTGCACCTGTATCAACAACCCGGATTGTTCCATGAGTAAACTCAAACTGCGCTGCAACATCCTTCACCAGTTTGCGGATGTTATTACCGTATAATTTGTCCACTTTACTCTCCAAGGATATTTCCAATGGGTTCTCACTCCTTAGGATTTCAACATAACAGTCTGATCTTACCTTGTCTCCATTATTTCCGGCCTTGTAAATGTTTTTATTCATAATATGGATTTTGTCCTTAAAATTTTAACTACGAACTTAACAATAATGTGTTTAATTTACAACTATCGTTATGCATCTTTTTTAGCTTGTTTTATTATGTGACTGATATCATTGTTTTACCATAATACCTGCTATTATATGTTTTTACAGGTACAATCTCACTTACATAAAATACACATTGAGAAAATCTATCATAATATCAAGTTCGATATATAAATTTAAACGTTCATCGTATATTACTAACAAGACAAATATAATCTTTATAACAAAAATATCCGTTTTAATCTTCTTAAATGTTAATTTTGTATCGTTATGAGATCAAAACATATCAGCATTCTCGTTATTGGCCTGATATCCGCTATAGCATTCCGGCAATGCAATACACCGGATACTACACCGCCGGAATTAACACTTTCAGGACAAGATACACTTTTTTTAGTCTTGAATCAGGCATTTAATGATCCCGGGGCAACAGCTTATGATGAAGAAGAGGGTGATATCAGCAATAGTATCCTGGTAACAACCAGGTTAAATCCTGATAAAACAGGCATTTATAAAGTCTATTACACCGTAACCGATAAAGGTGGAAATAAGGCCCAAGAAGTCCGTTATGTTGTTGTTTATAATGAGGCTGAAAAGTATGCTGCTGTATATAACGCTCAGGTCAATGGTTTGAATAGCGGAACAAGCTTGAACTATACCGATTCCCTGACATTTTCAGAAACTGAAAATCATTTTCTGAATACCAGCAATTTTTTGAAGCAAAATATTGAAATACTGGTTTATGCTTATTCTGACAGCGCCAGGATTGATCATCAACAGATAATTTATAACCAGGACACAGTATATATCGCTTCTGCAATAGCAGGAACTGCAGATACTACGAAAATTGAATTAACATTTGATATGTTGGATGCAGACAGTAATCTGATAGATAGTTATAATTTTCAGTATCAAAATATCAGTCCACTTTAATATGACCCCAGTTTTCTCCAGAACGGATACGGTTTAGCTGTGTATGTGTAATGCCAAATTCCTGCGCAATTTTATAAAGCTTCATATCTCCCTGCTTCAACATCTTTTTGATTTGTATCACCTGACTTTCGGTCAGTTTTGCATTATACATCCGCTTGTTGGAGTAATTGGGGTTTAATTTTTGATGGGCAAACATTGTTGGTTTTGTAACCCATCTCAGGTTTTTTACGTGGTTATTGGTTTTATCATAATCCAAATGAATGACGTACTCTTGTTTATCATTATCTTTTGGTAAAAATTTGCCTGCCACCAGTTTATGAATATAGCGGGTTGTTCGCCGCCCGTTGATCAGCTTAATACTGATGCAGTTATATCCTTTCAGACGTCCACCTTTGATAATTTTACCTTCTTTTGGGTTACGTTTAAAGCTTTTTATCCGTCCGTAATTGGATAACATATAATGCTCATCCGGATGCAATTCTGGTATATCCAGTCTTTTCCACTCTTCATCAGGGTATTTCTGTCGTATTTTTTTCTTTCTACCCATAGTAATGGATTTTAGTCTAATACAAACTTAATAAAAAAACAAAACTCTTCACAAAAAGTAAAGAAAGAATTCCATAAAAACGTTGAGTTATTAACCACAGACAATACAGGCATAACTAACTGTATTAAAGCATCATTTAATCAGAGAAAAGCAAAGATTTAAGTAAAGTCTGTTAATAATGTCCTTGTGCGATAAAAAATAATATATTTGGCATGTTGATAAAAAAAAATGATATTTTGTATAAATATAAAGTACAGCTTTTAGCATTCGTTTTAGGTTTGAGTTTCCTTATTGTTTCTCAGGGATTTGCTCAGGAAAACAATCAGACTATGCAAAAGGGCTGGATGATCGGTCTTCATATGGGCGTATATTTTGCAAATAATCACAGTGCAGAGTATTATAACGGACAGGAAACCAACGAGAACAACATCAGTTTTGTACTGGATAATCAATACCGGAAGCAGGAGATTGTAGAATACTTCAATGTTCAGACATACATCTGGGATGAATCCGATCTTCCACAAAATATGAAATACGAGCCGGATATCAACATTGGTTTTTTGGCCCGCAACAATATAACAAATGACTGGGGTATATTTTTCAACATCAATTACACAAAGCTGGTAGCCAAGGGAAACTTCACTTTACAATTCGATCCGGGTCAGATTATTACAGAACCGGATATGCGTGTTTTTGAAATCTATGGTGTAGAGGAGAGAACAAATATTGATATCGGAGTACATCGCCAATTTAATACATTAACTCCAAACCTGACTTATTATGGAGAAATTGGCATTAACGTGAACAATACCAAAGTTGAAGAATCATCTGTTCAGTTAGAAGACCTGAATTACTCCATTGTTAATCGTTACGGTCCCGGACGCAACTATGTACCCGGACTGGCCCAGACAGAATATAATTTTCGTTTGGGCGGTATTGGTGCAGGTGCATTCGGAAGTATGGGGATTAAATATTTATACAATAATAAACTAACCATGAATGCAGGGCTAACATCTTACTTTAAGTACATTAATCTTACTGGCTACAAGAGTTTTACAGTACACTGGGCACCTTATGTCAGAGTCATGTATAATGGATTCTTTGATTTCCTTTAAGGCTTATTCATATTTACGGGCAGCGGGATAAAAGCCTTGTTCTCCATGGCCATTTTCAGCTTTCACTACAACCTTTCGTTTCCATCTGCCGGTTCGGTAATAAATATATGAAGCCAAAAAGCCAAAAAACCAGGCAATAGGAATCCCCCACCAGATACCTTCGTAACCCAGCCCGACAGATTCACGGGATAAAAGATAAGAGGCCGGAATGCGGAGTAGCCAAAGGGAAAACAATGTTATCAGCATGCTGGTAATGGTATCTCCTGCTCCTCTAAGCACAGCCTGATTGATAAACATAGAAGAGAAAACAATATAAAAAGCGCCGACAATCATCAAATAAGAATGCCCGATCTCCTTCACTGTCTGATCAGAAGTAAATGCTCCCATAAGTCTTTGACCAAACAGGATAACAATCAGGCTTATTACCAGTGAAACACCAAATGAAATAAGCCATGTTGCATATAATCCTTTTTTTACACGTTCTGGCCGATTAGCTCCCAGATTTTGTCCGACAAAAGTTGACAAAGCTGCAGATAAACTCATAGCCGGCATACCGGCAAATGAATCTATACGAATAGCTGCGGTATAAGCCGCTACTGTATTCGTTCCAAAATCGTTAACAATACGGAATAAGGCTATCATGCCAAATGCTACAAATGTGTGTTGTAACCCTGAGGGAATACCTATTTTTAATCCTTTTTTTAGAATTTCTCCGTCAAATACCCAGTTACGAATCCTGAATGAAATGATTTCGTGAGTTCGGTTCAAATATATCACTGCTGTAAAAAAAGCACCGGCCTGAGACAGAACCGTGGCCAAAGCAGCACCTTCAACTCCCATATCCATGCCAACAACAAAAAGAAAATCGAACAAAATATTTGCTAGTGTAGAAATAATCAAAAAATATAACGGTGTTTTACTATCGCCGGTTCCCCGGAGTATCGCACTGGTTGCATTGAACCCAAACAAAAAGACAAGGCCGGAAGCAAATATGGTAAAATATGACGATGCCATGGGGATAACTTCTTTGGGCAAGCGTATTAATTTAAAGATGTCATCACTGAAATATATTCCTATTCCTCCGAGGATAATTGCTGAAACAAGTGCAAAAGAAAACATCGTTGTTATAGAGCGGTGTACATTTTCGAACTGCTTTGCTCCGTAATACTGAGCAATCAGTATAGTTACACCAGCAGAAACCCCGATAAGCAAAGAAACCAAAACAAAAATCACAGGAAAAGAAGCGCCTACTGCTGCCAGAGCTTCTTTTCCTATATATTTACCGACAATAATAGTATCTACAACATTATATAATTGTTGGAAAACATTACCTAAAAGCATCGGTAATGCAAAATATATAATTCTGCGACTTTCTTTACCTTTTGTGAGATCTGCCATAGTCGTAGCTTCACTGAATTCTTAATAATGCAGTATCACTTTAACTGCCAATGTTCAATTGGTTGGCAAAGATATTCTTTCGAACGATAATTTGAAATAAGAATGTAAACTTTTACTGGATCAGATGTTTGGCAACAGTTTCCAGCAATACTTTCAACCGTATGGGCTTTGTAATTAAGTCATCGCAACCTGCCTGCAACACTTTTCCTTTCTCATTGGACATAACATAAGCTGTTTGGGCAATAATAGGGAGGTTTTTCCGGAAGGCTTTAATTTGTTTAGTTGCCTCATATCCATCAAGCTCTGGCAAACGTATATCCATTAACACCAGATCAATATCCGGATTCTCTAATGCTAATTTCACAGCATCTTTACCATTCTTAGCCCACAACATTTTAGCATTTGTTCTGCTGAGTGCAGATGATATAAATAAATGGTTTGCTTCAACATCCTCAACTATCAAGATAAGTTTATCACTCCAATTAAAGCGTTGTGCCCAGTTTATCGATGATTTATTAGACTCTTCCACAATTTTCACATTTTTTGAGGCATAAAATTATAAAAAAATCTCCTGATTTGCAAATAAGAAAGAAGATACATTTTAAATTAATCAAATAAAAAAGCGGAGAACATGTATAGTTCTCCGCTCTATTAGATCAATAAAAATTATTCATCTTTTTTATCATTTTCATTTTTTGAAGTCTGATCATCATCCCTGTATGAAGAATCCTCTTCTTCCGGGTTGGCAATAGAACTTCTCATTTCCGTATCTGCTTGAATATTACGATATTTCTGATAGTCCATAATACCAAGATTTCCCGACCGGAAAGCTTCTGAAATGGCCTTAGGCACTTCAGCTTCAGCCTCAATAACTTTAGCCCTTGCTTCCTGTGCCTTAGCTTTCATTTCCTGTTCTTCGGCTACAGCCATAGCTCGTCGTTCTTCCGCTTTGGCCTGCGCAATATTCTTATCAGCATACGCCTGGTCCATTTGCAATTGAGCTCCTATATTCTTTCCTACATCAACATCGGCAATATCAATGGAAAGTATCTCAAAAGCAGTTCCGGAATCGAGTCCTTTTTCAAGAACTACGCGGGAGATGGAATCCGGGTTTTCGAGTACAGCCTTATGACTTTGAGCTGATCCGATGGACGAAACAACACCCTCACCAACGCGAGCCAGAACCGTTTCTTCACCTGCTCCACCGACAAGTTGCTTAATGTTAGCCCGCACAGTTACTCTTGCTTTGGCAATTAACTGAATTCCATCTTTGGCGATGGCTGATACTGGTGGTGTATTAATCACTTTTGGGTTAACAGACATTTGCACAGCTTCCAGTACATCACGGCCGGCCAGATCAATAGCTGCGGCTGTCTGAAAATCAAGCCCCATATTAGCTTTTTCGGCTGATATCAATGCATTAACAACTGATTTTACCCGGCCACCTGCCAGGTAATGCGCTTCTAACTGGTCACGAGACAGGTTTAGTCCTGCTTTTGTTGAATTGATCATTGCCGTAACAATTATTCCAGGTGGTACCTTTCGCCAGCGCATAAGAACGAGCTGTAAAAGTGATATTCTTACGTTGGAAACCAACGCAGAAAACCACAACCCTACTGGGATAAAGTAAAAGATGAGCCACAAAAAGAATATTGCAGCTACTCCAATGGCAATTAAAATTCCGATATTATAATCCATAGCATTCGTATTTAATTTATATTATTTGGTTTAACATATATTTTTGTCCCTTCAACTTTGGTGACAATAATTTTGGTTTTTGCATTTATCATCCCTGAACGGGAATGTACTTCGTAATATTTCCCGTTGATCCTTGCTTTACCACTTGGTGTTAAACGCGATACAGCAATTCCAGCATCACCTTTCTGTACAACATTTTCTTCTAGTGTATTTGCTTTACCGCTAATCGTATAATCCAGTCCGGCTCGTTTCCAGGTTTTGGAACGAAAAGCCATGATTATGCTGGCCAGCGAACCCACTGCAGCACCGGCTAATGTCCAATGCCCGGCAGTAGCTCCATGCGTATTATAGGCCATGTAGATTGAAAAAACGATCAATCCAAACCCTGCTATGCCTGCTACGGTCGCACCAGGAATCACCAGTAACTCCAGCAGAAGCAATAAAATACCTACTAAAATCAAAATTATAATTAGTATCCAGCTCATTATTTTGTATTCGGTTTATAGTATTCTTTTGCTTTAGGCAGAAACTCCTTCATTGCTTTGATCCTGTTTTCATCCGAAGGATGTGTCGATATAAATTGAGGTACCGAAGCACCGTTTTTCATATCCTGCATCCGCTTCCAAAACTCTATGGATTTTGCCGGATCATAACCGGCCTGGGCCATAAATACCATTCCAAGCTTATCGGCTTCATATTCATGTTTCCTGGAATAAGCCAAAGTACCTAGTTGAGTACCAATACCATAAGCTGCCCTGAAAATATTTTTCGTTTTCTCAGGTTCTTCTTTCATTGCTACTTCCAGAGACATCCCTCCTAACATCACCAATAATTGCTGACTCATCCTTTCGTTACCGTGCTTGGCAACGGCATGTGCTATTTCATGTCCCAAAACTGTTGCCATCCCATATTTATCTTTTGTAACAGGTATTATGCCCGTATAAACAGCAATCTTGCCACCTGGCATACACCAGGCATTCACTACATCATCTTTTATCACATTATACTCCCACTCGAAACCTTTTATCCGGTTTGTCTTCCCCTTTTTTTTCAAATACGATTCCACCGCATTGGAAATATCAGTTCCAATTTTGCTCACGAACTGAGAATGTTGATTCCGATCAGACAATACAGTGCTTTCCTTTAGTATCCCTTGATAATTTGTCAGGCTCATGCTAAGCATAATATTACCCGGGAGTAAATTCATCTGCTTCCTTCCGCTAATCGGAACTTTTGCACATGATGAAAACAGTGTAACCACAACTAATACTAATAATGACTTTTTCATAATGTTTTTTTAATCAATTGTGATTTAATTATTTAATGGATACTGTCAACATCTTATGCATCATAATATCATAACGTGGCTTCAGATCATCATAAGCTCCCCTTTTAACTGAACATTTACCTTTAAAGTGCACAATATAGGCACACTGTTCAGCCTGTTCAGGTTCATGATCACACACATCCATTAATGTTTTAATAACAAAGTCAAAAGTATTAAAGTCATCATTATGCAGAATCAATTGACGCTCTTTATTTTCTATGCCAATTTCTTCAGTTGATACTTTTTCCTTTTCTTTTGTCATAATTGTTTCATTATTTTTACAAATATAAATGAAAACTACCAGTAAGCAAAGTCAAAAATAAACTCATTTAATATTTCGTAATATATTTTAATTTTTCCATAATAGTTACTGCCTGTCTGGCTTCTTTCACATCATGCACACGCAAGATGTCAACTCCTCGTTCTAATGCCAGAACATTAAGAATTGTAGTTCCGTTTAATGCTTCCTCAGGTTTGATCCCAAGTAATTTATTAATCATTGATTTTCGGGAAACTCCTACCAAAACAGGAAGTTCAAACATATTAAAGTATTCCAGTTCATTAAGCAACTGGTAATTATGATCCAGGTTCTTTCCAAATCCAAACCCCGGATCAAGGATAATATCATTAATTCCCATTGTTTTCATTTTTTCAATTTGCCGGGCAAAAAACATTCCGATATCTTTAACCACATCCCGGTATTCAGGATTTTTTTGCATAGTTTCAGGAGTTCCCTGCATATGCATCATGATATAAGGAACCTGCAAATCGGCAATTGTGGAAATCATTTCAGCATCCTGCATCCCACCGGAAATATCATTGATAATATCTGCACCGGCGTGTACAACTTCTCTGGTCACTTGAGACCGGAAAGTATCAACAGATAACACAGCCTCAGGAAATTCTTTTCTTAATATTTTCAGAGCAGGCAAAAGTCTTTTTAATTCCTCATCCTTGCTAATGAAAGCAGCTCCCGGACGCGTAGACATACCACCGATATCAATTATATCAGCGCCTTGCAAAAACATAGTATTTACCCGCTGAATCACATCTTCCTCCAAGGTATATCGGCCTCCGTCATAAAATGAATCCGGGGTGAGATTTAGAATTCCCATTACAAGAGGCCGGGAAAATTCTATTAACTTCCCGCCACAATTAATACTTCGTGGAGGTCGGAAAAAAGTATCTTGTTGCTTTGTGCTTGTTCGATTCAATTTTTTATAATTTTGGGTGCTGTTTCGAATTCAGAAATAATTTTTGACTTGTAAAACAAGCTTCGAATGTACAACAAAACATCAAATCAATACGATAAAATCATAGAAAAATGTAAACATATTTTTCTTACAAAGATGGAAGATTACGGCAGTGCATGGCGTGTTTTAAGACCTTCCAGCTTAACCGACCAGATTTATATTAAAGCTGAGCGCATTAAAAGTTTTGAAGAAAAAGGCATTCAAAAGATAGACGAGGAAATTGACGGAGAGTACATTGGCATTATCAATTATTCGGTTATGGCTCTGATCCAGTTAGAACTTGGTACAGCAGATAACGACAACGATATTTCAAAAGCGGATGCTGAAGAACTTTTTACCAAACACTTTAAGGCTTCCAAAGCTTTAATGGAAAATAAAAACCATGATTACAGTGAAGCCTGGCGGAATATGCGCCGGGAATCACTTACTGACATTATCCTGATGAAGCTTTTACGGGTCAAACAAATAGAAGACAATGCCGGAGAAACAAAAATATCCGAAGGTGTTGATGCTAATTACCGTGATATTATTAATTATGCAGTATTTGCTTTAATAAAATTAGAGGAAAACAAATAAACTGTTAACCATTATGAAAATAGTGCGCAATCTTAGCCGGATACTTTTGGGTTTGGTTTTTATGTTTTCAGGATTTGTAAAAGGGATTGACCCCTGGGGGTTTACCTACAAATTAATCGATTATTTTGAAGCCTTTCATCTGGAGTGGCTTGAAACCATTGCTATTTTCCTATCAGTGTTTGTAAGTGCACTGGAGTTTGTTATAGGTTTCCTGTTGTTATTAAATGCCCGCCCAAAGCTGGCAGCTTGGGGAAACCTGCTGTTTATGGCCATTTTTACACCGCTGACGTTATATCTGGCTATTGAGAACCCGGTTAGCGATTGTGGCTGTTTTGGCGATGCCATAATCCTTTCAAATTGGGAAACATTCTATAAAAATTTGATATTGTTTGCATTATCCATCCTTGTTTTTGTAGAACGTAAAAAATTCAGGCCTGCGTGGAAACCTTTGCAACAGACAATCATCATTTTTATAGGTTTCTTCATTATGTTTGGCTTCTCATGGTATTCTTATCAACATTTGCCCATGATCGACTTCCGCGCCTGGAAAGTGGGCAGCGATATGACACAAAAACCACCAAAACCTGATGTTTACCTTAAATATAAAAATACTAAAACTGGTGAAACCAAAGAATGGTTAACGCAGGATTTACCATACGACAAACCTGGGTTCAACGATCAATGGGAATTCGTTAACCAGCGTGTTGTAGAACCGGATATGCCCGATAATACATTACGATTGGAAAACAGGGATGGAATTAATGTGAGTGAAAAAGTGTTGGATGTTGAAGGATTTAACTTTATTATGGTCGCTTATGACCTGGAAAAAGCAGATGCTGAAAGCATGGTGAAAATGGATAATTTCTATAATCAGTGTCAACAAGACAGCATCGCCTTCCAGGTAATAACGGGTTCACTATTCAATACAATTGCAAGTTATAAAAAAGCAAATAATCTGAATTATCCATTTTATCTGGCTGATGATATTGCCTTAAAAACGGTAATTCGTTCAAACCCGGGATTGTTATTGTTGAAAGACGGTGTTATTAAGGAAAAATGGCATTATAATGACTTTCCGGAATACTCACAGTTCCGTAAAGAATATTTGAAATAAAACAACATGGCACGCTTTATACTTCGGCGTTTGGGTTATGGTCTTCTGGTTTTAGCCGGAGTAGTAACCATCGTTTTCTTTTTGTTCAATATTTTGCCGGGTGATCCGGCCAGGATGATGCTGGGACAGCGTGCTGATGTAGCTTCTGTTGAGACAATACGGAAAGACCTGGGACTCGATCAGCCACTGTCCAGGCAATATTTAAAGTATGTTAATGATTTATCGCCTTTATCTTACCATAACAAAAATCAGGAATCACATTATTTCTTTTTGGATAAACACAAATACGGGAAAACCATAACATTGTTAAAACCTGGTAAAGATGGTGTCTTGGTATTGAAAAAACCGTATCTGCGTCGCTCCTATCAAAGCAAACGAAAAGTAAATCATATCCTCTCCCAGGCTTTTGTTAAAACAGCAGTGCTGGCTGTTACAGCCATGACCTTTGCTGTTATTTTCGGACTGATCATTGGTGTGATCAGTGCTCTGAAAAAAGACGGATTGTTCGATAAATCGTCATTGGTACTTTCAGTTCTTGGCATGTCCATACCATCGTTTTTTGCAGCAATCCTGATCGGTTGGTTTTTTGCATTTATACTTGGCGAATACACTGGTTTGAACATGATCGGCAGCATGTATACGGTCGATAATTTTGGCCGTGGAAAATATCTTGACCTTCAAAATCTCATACTTCCGGCACTTACGCTTGGAATACGGCCACTTGCCATTGTGACAGAACTAACACGAAGTTCCATGCTTGATGTTTTATCGCAGGATTATATAAAAACAGCCAAAGCCAAAGGTCTCAGACAAAACAAAATCATCATGCGACATGCATTAAAAAATGCTTTGAATCCTGTTATTACAGCTACATCCGGTTGGTTTGCCTCTTTGCTGGCAGGGGCTGTTTTTGTGGAATATATTTTCGACTGGAAAGGGCTGGGTGTTGTCATTGTAAAAGCACTGGAACAATATGACTTTCCTGTAATTATGGGAGCTGTCCTGTTTATATCCGTTATTCTGATCATAATAAACATCCTGATAGATATTATTTATAGTTTGCTGGATCCTCGTGTCCTCATCGCATAATTTTTTGTAAATTTGAAGAAAATCAAATGAACTATGAGAACAAAAATTGTTGCTGGAAACTGGAAAATGAATATGCTTCAGCATGAAGCGATTTCCCTGATTAGTGATATAAAAAAAGAGCTAAAAAACAGAGGCCCTAATGCCAAAAACACTTCAATGATCATCATGCCACCCTTTACCTGGATACCAGCGGCTGTGGAGATGACATCCGCTGAACCGGCTATCAGCATTGGTGCTCAGAACTGTTATCACGAACCCAATGGAGCTTTCACCGGAGAAGTTTCACCGGAAATGATCCAATCCACAGGAGCAGAATACGCCATTTTAGGTCACTCCGAACGCAGACAATACTTTAAAGAATCTCATGAGCTATTGAAAAAGAAAGTAAACGCTGTGATAAATGCTGAGCTTTATCCCGTTTTTTGCTGTGGAGAGCCTCTGGAAGTAAGAGAAGAAAACAAACAGGAAACCCTGATTAAACAGCAACTGAAAGAAAGCCTCTTTCATCTGGATGAACAAGACTTCAGCAAAGTAATCATAGCTTACGAACCCGTTTGGGCTATCGGAACCGGAAAAACCGCAAGTCCGGAGCAAGCTCAGAGTATGCATCAGTTTATACGGCAACTAATTCATGATAACTACAACGATAAACTGGCTGAGAATACAACAATACTCTACGGAGGAAGCTGTAAACCGGATAATGCCAGGGAACTATTTTCCAAACCGGATGTTGATGGCGGACTTATAGGAGGTGCTTCCCTGAAAGCCAAAGACTTTATTGATATATTTTTTAGCTTTTAACACGTTAAAGCAAATGGAATTTTTAGAAATCAATTTTTTACTTAATCCGGATTCATCCGAAAACCGGGAGATACTAATATCAGAACTGGATGACCTGGGTTTTGATTCATATTGGGAAGAAGATGATGTATTCAGGGCCTATATTATGCCAGTGAATTTCACTGCTGAAAAACTTGATGAACTCAAGAATAGAAACGAAGAGCTTTTTTATTTTAATTATACCATCCAAAACCTCCAGGAAAGAAACTGGAATGAACTATGGGAACGGAATTTTGAACCGGTTCAAATCAATGATCAATGTGCTGTTCGGGCTCCGTTTCATAAACCATTCCCAAAAACTCCTTATGAGATTATCATAGAACCCAAAATGGCATTTGGAACAGCCCATCATGAAACTACTTCCATGATCCTGGATATGATGACCGATATGGACATGGACAGGCTTTCTATACTCGATATGGGATCCGGAACAGGAGTGCTGTCAATTATGGCTAAATTAAAAAATGCTGAAAAGGTAATTGCTGTGGATAATGACGATTGGGCATGTAAAAATACTGCCGAAAATATTATCATAAACAAACAGGATATCCAAATTCGAAAAGGTGACATTGATGCCGTGCATGGTGAGACGTTTGACATTATCCTGGCCAATATCAACCGCAATATTCTTTTGCGACACATGCCCGGATATGCCAAAATGCTTAAAAAAAACGGACAAATTATATTTAGTGGCTTTTACACGGAAGATTTGGAAAGCATAAAGGGAAAAGCTGCAAAATATGGTTTAAAACTTGTAAATATTGAAACTAAAAACAATTGGATTGCCGCATTATTCGTTGCATAAAAAAACAACTTCATGATACGAAATGTTCTATTAAGCATTATAACCATTTTACTACTTTCCCCTGCTTTTGTAAATGCACAGGTGATCAGGGAAATATCTAAAGACCCACAGGTTTTTCCAGAAGAACTGATTCGAATGGCAGAAAGCATCAATAAACGAGAAGTCAAAAAAGAAGCCGAAGAATTTGCAATGCAGTTCAATCGGATGTGGGCTTCAGATACGCTGAATTCAGAACAGAAGAAGGCCGTAGTCGAAACAATCAACAGAATGCTGCAAAAAAGAATTTCTGTTGATCCGTCGGTTTTTAAGTATCTACATACGGTTTATGAACTTTGTCGCACCGATCATTTTGATAAAGACTTTAAAGGTATGACTTCCGGCCTTCATTACTTTACCAAACGGCTACAGCGGACTCATGTAGAAGAAACTATAGCTCGCCTGGAACATTTCGTAAAAGATCATACACTTACAACACTTACCTCTTCCACCTGGAAATCAACCTCTGGCAATTACAAAATACGCTTTGATAACTCCGATCGCACTTTCAAAATATTAATACCCAAAACAGACCTCATCGCCTATGCATACAAAGACTCCAGTGTGATCTACAATACAAGCGGATATTATGACCTTAGACGAAAACGCTGGTATGGCAAGGGAGGAATTGTGACCTGGGAAAATGCCGGATACAACCCGGATATAGTCTATGCAAAATTGGATGAATATGATATCAACATGCAGTTTACTAAATACCGCGTGAATCGTGTCAACTTTTTTCATAAAGAATACTTTTCGGAGCCGTTGATTGGTCGTTTGAGTAACCAAACTGAGGTCGGTTCCACCAGCCGCAATAAAAAACGTGTTAATTACCCCCGGTTTATAGCCTCAGAAGGTCAAAAAACCATTAATAATATCTTTCCTGGTGTGGACTACAACGGCGGGTTTTCAATGCTCGGGAGCAGATTTGTAGCCTCATCATCCAAAAAAAATCTGGCCTCAATCCTTATCAGCAAAGATGAAAAACCTTTTATACGCCTGATGTCCAACAACTTTGCCATGGATTCAGCCCGTATCAAAAGTGAATTATCAGCGCTGACCATTTACCTGGATGAGGATTCTGTTTACCATCCCGCAGTCCGTTTTACCTATGACAATAACAATCAGTTATTATCCATATACCGCGATCAGGAAGGCCTATCCAGAAGTCCCTTTTTTGATACTTATCATATGGTTGATATTGATGTTGAGGCTATCTTTTGGAATATTGACGAAGAGAAAATCCTGCTCCGGAACATCCCGTCCTCATCCGACAGAAACACAGCATTTTTTCGTTCAATGAACTTCTTTGATGAACAGGAATTCAACCATATAAAAGGAATGGATCGTACCAACCCCATATATCATATTCAATCTTTTTATGAAAATACAGGGATGAAAGAATTTCATCTTAACAACATGGTTAATTTCATAGGCTATGCACCGCATATGGTAAAATCTATGCTACTGAAGCTGGCCAATATGGGGTTTCTGAATTATGATCTGAATAACGATATGGTAACCATACGCGATCGCCTCTTTCATTACCTTGAAGCAAGACAGGGAAAACGTGATTATGATGTGATCAATTTCAATTCACGAACACAAAAGAAAAGCAACGGGGAGCTCAGCCTGCTCGACTATAATATGAAACTTTATGGTATCCACACCATACAACTCAGCGATTCACAGAATGTAGTGATTAATCCCAGGGAGAACTCACTCACATTGAAGAAAAACCGGGATTTTGAATTTGACGGAAGAATCAAAGCCGGGCGCTTCGTAATCCATGGTAACGGCTTTGAATTTTCCTACGAAAAATTTGGCATCGAAATGCCTCTTATTGATTCAATGCAATTCTGGGTAAAACCCTTTGAAGAGGACAAAGACAAATATGCCAATCGCAGATATGTAGAAAGTACGATACAAGATATGCAGGGCGAACTGGTCATTGATAAAGCCAATAATAAATCCGGCAGAAAATCATACCCGAAATATCCGATTCTCAAAAACGAGAAAAATGCTTATGTCTATTACGACAAAAACTGCATCTATCCAAACATATATAAACCTGATGAGTTCTATTACCGTTTAGACCCGTTTACTATTGACAGCCTTGATAATTTCACTACTGAGGGCTTACAATTTACGGGTTATTTGGCCTCATCGGGGATATTCCCTGTTATTAATCAACCGCTGGCGGTTCAAAAAGATTATTCCTTAGGGTTCATACATAACACTCCATCAACAGGCTATAATATTTACGGCGGAAAGGGACACTATAATGATCATATCCGTTTAAGTAACCAGGGGCTGGAAGGCAGCGGAGAGTTAAAATACCTGACGGCAAAAGCAAAATCTGTTGAATTCGATTTTTTCCCTGACAGCACAAATGCTTTAGCCAATGAATATGTCGTAAAAGAACAAAGCGGACAGGTGCAATATCCGGCTGTTACAGCCACTAACGTGAGGCTGCATTGGGAACCCTATAA
The DNA here is from genome assembly GCA_021740245.1 of Bacteroidales bacterium. Classification (GTDB taxonomy): domain Bacteria; phylum Bacteroidota; class Bacteroidia; order Bacteroidales; family PWNQ01; genus PWNQ01. The sequence continues at coordinate 37,096 of JAIPAE010000003.1, forward strand.
TGATATCATGACCGTTAAAAGCCAGGTAAAACCGGTTAGCATGTTTAATCAACAAGCAAACATTGACGGAAAACTAAAATATACGCCTGATAAAATGACCGGAAAAGGAAAAATGCATATTGCCGATGCTGATATTTCTTCAGACCGTTTTGTTTATGCAAAACAAGATATCTATGCGGATACCTGTGACTTTAAACTAATTGCTAAATCTGATGAATTTGGATTAGGTACCGGCGATAAAGTGGAACATGACCTGATCACTAATAATTACAAAGCTGAGATATCTTTTAAAACCCGTAAAGGGAAATTTACATCAAACAGCGGCTCCTCACGGGTTAAATTTCCTGTCAATCAATATATTGGCTTTATCGACCAATTCAACTGGTTTATGGATAAAGAAGAAATTGCTTTCTCATCTACATTATCGGAAAAAATGGCTAATGTTTACGACCAGTACACCCAGGATCAATTAATTGACAGCACATTACAAGGTGCCCGTTTTATTTCAATACATCCGGCACAGGATTCTCTTGAGTTTATAGCGGATTATGCAGTTTACAGTCGTAATGAGCAAACACTTCATGCCAACGGCATCCGGATACTACGCATTGCAGATGCTGCAATCTTTCCTGTGGACAAAAAGCTACTGATCAAACGGCGCGCTGAGATCGAACCGCTTCAAAAAGCTACAATCCTGACTAATACAACAACCCGCTACCATCAAATTTACAATGCCACTATTAATATCGATGGCAGATACCAATATCATGCGCGTGGAGATTATGACTACGTAGATAATAACAATGAAATACAAACCATATATCTGAATGATATTTCTGTAAATAAAAACAGGATAACTAATGCATCAGGTGAAATAAAGCAAGATGATGACTTTAAGTTAAGTCCGGCATTTAAGTTCAAAGGACAGACAAACCTGATATCCACAGATCAATATCTGACTTTCGATGGTGGTTTTAGTGTCAGAAACCAGTGCGATACAATGCCTGATCAATGGGTTAAGTTCAAGTCGGTTATCCGACCAGACAGCGTTATGCTACCGGTAGACTCAAATGCTAAGACTATTCATGACAGGGCGACCTATGCATCCATTCTGCACGCAAAAGACCGTAAACAGATTTACAGTTCTTTCTTTACGCAGGATAACACGCATCGCCTGCGACAGGGAAATGCCATTTTCAGTTCTTTCGGACATCTTATTTTTGATGAAGTATCTTCAGAATACAGACTGGCATCCAAAGAACGGTTAAACAACAAAACAGCAAGCGGAAATTATACAGCATATAATACCAGAGACTGCATCCATACAGGCGAAGGTGAGATTAACTTCTTTGAAGAAACCGGACAGGTGGATATACAGATGCTTGGCAAAGCAGAGCATTATATCCTTGACGATTCAACACAAATTAGCGGAACCCTGGCCCTTGATTTCCTCTTTGATGAAAATGCACTGGAATATATGGCTAACAGTATCAATTCATATAGCAACCTGAAAGGTGTTGAATTAAACTCAGATCGCTTTAAAGTAGCCATACGTAACATGGTTGAACCCGGATTAGCTGAAGAACTCATTAATGAGATCAACCTGTACAATAAAATAGAAAAAGTTCCGGACAAATTTAAACGGACTATGATCCTTACCGATGTTTCACTCAAATGGGATGACTATTCGCAAAGTTTTATTTCCAAAGCACCCGTTGGAATTGCATTTTTAGGTGATCAACAGGTAACCCGTTATGTGGATGCCTACATCATATTCAACAAGGGCAGGCGCGGAGGTTTCAGAGAAGGTGAATTCACCATTTTACTGGAGATATCATCTGCAGAATGGTATTATTTTAACTACAGACCAACAGGCGCTATGACAGTAGTTGCTGCATCCGATGAGTTTAAAACAATAATCAGTGAACTAAAAGCTAAAGAAAGAGAGCAGGAAGCTACAGATAATAAAAGATCATTCAGATATAACCTGGGTGGCAGTATACAGCGGGAACAATTTTTAAGGAATATAAAAAGATTAACAGGAGACCGGTAACGTAATGGAATGGATAAGTATACTAACCGGATATATATTAGGCTCAGTACCCTCTGCGGTATGGCTTGGACAAACATTTCACAACACTGACGTACGGGAATATGGTTCAAAAAATGCAGGAGCCACTAATACCTTCAGGGTGTTGGGTTGGAAAACCGGTGTTATTGTGTTGCTATCGGATATGATCAAAGGTTACGGCGCAATTCTGATTTGTGAACGCATTTTTTCACTTCCGCCACAGGATACAGTTCTGGTTCTGACCGGAGCAACTGCAGTCCTGGGTCATATTTTTCCACTGTTTGCCGGCTTCAGGGGCGGGAAAGGAATTGCCACACTGGCAGGAATTGGTATCGCTCTTTTCCCTTTGTCTTTTATTATTATTCTGGGAATTTTTCTGCTGGTCTTTCTGAGTACACGCTATGTGTCGCTGGGCTCTATTATCGGAGCCATTAGCCTGCCGTTTGTCTCATTCTTTATAGAACAGAACCAAAATCCTCAGATTGTCGTTTTTACGATTATTATTGCCATCATCGTTCCAATGACTCATCGTAAAAATATAATTCGCTTGAAAAAAGGCACAGAGAAAAAACTGAAAATTACTAATAACAAAAATTAAACCTAAAAAAATCGTTAATTTTGAGCGCAGATTAAATATGTTATGACTGAATTATTAATCAATGCTTTTATTCAAATCCGCATACTGGATGTCATTGATATCCTGATGGTGGCATATTTACTTTACGCCTTGTATAATCTCATAAAAGGCACGGCCGCCATAAACATTTTCGTAGGCATCGTTGCCTTTTACCTTATTTGGCAAATAGTGAAAGCTGCTCAAATGGAGTTGCTCAGTGAAATCCTGGGGAAATTTATTAGTGTTGGTGTTTTAGCGCTGATTATAGTATTTCAGCAAGAGATCAGAAAATTTCTGTTATTAATAGGTACTCCGAATTTTATCAACCGTAAATCCCAGAATCTTTTTTTCTGGCGTACTAACGGTGATAACAAGGAGCAGCTAAATGTGGATGTAATCACCAGTGCATGCCAGCAAATGTCCAATCAGAAAACAGGAGCATTGATAGTATTAACCCATAGGCACGAACTGGAAGAACCTATGCAAACCGGAATATTCATGGATGCAGAACTTTCATCTCAGCTTATTGAAAGTATCTTTTACAAAGAAAATCCATTACATGACGGAGCTATTATCATACATGGCAACCGCATTTTGGCTGCCCGTTGCATCCTTCCTGTTTCAAAACGCACGGACTTTCCTCCTATTTACGGCTTAAGACACCGCGCTGCACTGGGAATCACCGAACAAACCGATGCCAGTGCGGTAATCGTCTCTGAACAAACAGGGCAAATCGCCTATGCGAGGCGGGGTAAATTGACATCAAACCTCAAAGCAGAAGTACTAAAATCTATCCTGGAAAAAGAATTTAAAAATACCTAAGCAGATATAATGTCGTTAGGATTCTCAATCTCAATTCCTGCAATCTGGTCAACTATAACTTATCAATTATGACGCAACTGTTGTATCCTGTTTTTCAAACTCCTCGATGATCTCGTTAAGATCTTTACCCAGGGTTTTAATCAGCATCTCAGCATCATCAGCAAATTCACTGTCAGGATACTCGTCCATTAGTCTCCGGTATGCTTTTTCTGCTTTGTTATAATCCTTCAGGTTGTCTTCATAGATCGTTCCCCGGAAAATCAACACCTGTGGCATATAAGAAGATTCGGGGTAAGTAGCTTCTAAACGTTTGAGTCGTTTCAAAGCTGCGTTATGGGCCTCCAGTGCAATATCTATCCGTGCTGCTTTAAATAAATAGTTGGAAGCCAAAGAATCTTCTTTGGAAAAATCATCAGCAAATTTCACATAACGTTTTATCAACAGCCGGGCACTATCCTTATTCACAGGACCGTCAATATCTGTAAACAGCTCTTCTTCAAGCTCATTTATTGCCTGCATCTGGGCTTCTTTACTTGCAGCTTCATCTTTGGATTTATTTTCAGAATTACACGAAGCAAATAACAAAGCCGGCATTAATGCAATCATAAAGATTTTTAGCATTCTCATAATTTCTTGATTTTGGTTTATTTTCTCTTTTTTAAATTCGGATAAAGCATACGATATCCGGGGTCCACCTTTCCATAAGCAATATCTCTGAGTTTCCCGCGAATAAGTGTTTTACGCAAAGGGCTTAAACGATCCGTAAACAATATTCCTTCAAGATGATCATATTCATGCTGAATAATACGCCCAAGCATACCAGCGTATTTTTCATCATGAAATTCCCAGTTTTCATCGTAATACTGAATATGAACCTCATCTTTCCGGATAACTTCTTCATTGATACCCGGAATACTCAGGCATCCTTCATCCATTCCCCATTTATCACCTTCTTTCTCAATTACCTTCGGATTAATAAAAACCTTTTTGAAATCTTTAGCTTCAGGTATTTCTTTTTCATAAGGTGTGGCATCAATAAGAAAAAGTCTTATGGAAAGATTTACCTGTGGAGCAGCAAGCCCCACACCTTTGGAATGATACATAGTCTCGAACATGTTCTCGATCAGACCATGTAATCCCTCATAATCTTTGTCAATTTTCTTTGCTTTTTTTCTAAGTGTTGGATGTCCATATGCTGTAACTGGCATCATCATGACTGTACAAATTTAAAATTTTCGGTTCGGCTTTTCCATATAACTCTGTAAAATAATTGTAGCACTGATAGCATCTATTTTACCTTTATTCTGACGGTCTTTCTTTTTAGTTCCCCCTTGAATCATAGCATCCAGGGCCATTTTTGAAGTAAAGCGTTCATCTATTCGTTCTACAGGTAATTGTGGAAATGTCTTTTTTAGTTTTTTAACAAACGGTTCTATAAATTCCGATGACTCAGAAGCAGTATTATCCATTTGACGCGCTTGCCCAATAACAAACCCTTCTGTTTCTTCTTTGTTTACGTAATCCTTTAAAAAAGTAAAAATATCTTTAGCATGCACTGTCGTTAGTGCATTAGCAATGATCTTCCCTGGATCGGTAACGGCAATACCTACACGTTTACGCCCATAATCTATAGCAATTATTCGTCCCATATATTTTGCAAAGTTAGATAAAAAAGTATATTGCACGACAATCGACTGATATACTAATGATAACGCAAATCATTCAATAACTTCAAATTCCGTCCTTCGGTTTTTTGCTCTCCCCTCTTCTGTATCATTGTCAGCTATCGGTTTCGATTCACCAAAGCCTTTATACGATAAACGGTTTGGGGTTATTCCTTGTTGAATTAGAAAATCATAAACCGCTTTTGCCCTGTTTTCGGATAGCTTCTGGTTATAAGCTTCATCACCACGGCTGTCCGTATGGCCCTGAATCCGTATATTGAGTTCCGGATTCTTGTTCAATAATTCTGCCAAACGGTTTAATTCAACCCGCGACTCCGGCAGCAGATCATATTCATCATATTCAAAGAAGATATTATTCAGTACTACTGTTTCTCCTACCTGTATTGGTTTTAATGGTATATCTTTAATGACCGGATCTGTTTTCTCACGCACATCCTTTAATTTAAAGTTATCCGAATAGAACAGGTAACCTTCTTTTTTCACATTTAATGCATAGTTTTTATTGGCAGGAATCGAAAGCAAAAAGGCGCCGTCCTGTTTTGCAGAATAAGCATTGGTAATCACCTGACCAGAGTTCAGATCGATCAACTCAAATCTTGCCCTGAGCTTCACTTTAGTAACTTTATCATAAACGATTCCTTTCATATACGTAACCGGGTCTGGCCTGGCCTCCATTGGCATATCAATGGCATAAATATCGAAACGTCCTTCGCCATTAAGCCTGTCGGTGGAGATATAAGCAATTTCGCCGGCTGCATTCACCTGTAGTCCAATTTCTTCACGATATGTATTGATCGGATATCCCAGATTTTGAGGTTCGGTCCAGCGTCCGTTTTCATCAAGACGCGAGACAAAAAAATCCAACTCACCCATTCCCAAGTGCCCGGCTGAGGAAAAATACAATGTATTATTGTCGGGATGAATGAACGGATAACGTTCATTTTGAGGTGTATTTATTGTGCGTCCCAGATTTTCAGGATAAGACCAGTTTCCGTCTTCAAGCCGGGTAGTTTTATAAATATCGGATTTCCCCAGTCCTCCTTTACGCGTAGATGCAAAATAAATCGTTTTATTGTCTGACGCAATAGTTGGATGCGTATCCCATTGAGGGCTGTTTACACGATTGCCCATATTTTGAGGTTGACTCCAGCCGTCTTCACGGCGATAAGAAATATACAGATCACAACCCTTGACAGGGTCACAAGCAGTATAAACCAAAAATGACCGGTCAGGCGAGATGAACATCGCCCCTTCATTCTCCAGGATATCGAACTGATTACTCATTTTTTGCCGTGGCAACCACTCTCCTGTTTCATTGTCCTTTTCAGAATAATAAAAATATTCCTCTTCAACATCTGGCTTGCTTTTATTAACAGGCTGACGAACAGTGAAGATCATATAAGACTCATCCACAGTAATAGCATTGATCCACTCGCTGTAGGGTGAGTTTATATTACTTCCCAGATTGACAGGATTGTAAGGTACTGGATTCTTAATCTGTTCCAGGGCAAATTCCACCTGATCCAGGTAACGCCTGTTTTTCATTAGTATCTTCTTATTTCTGCCTTTTTCCTGATAATAAATCAGGTTTTTCTTTGCCTTTTCATAATCCCCCAGCCTCAGATATAACTTTCCAATGTTAAAATAGGTCGGCAGAAAAAAATCAGGACGGATATCAACAGCATTTTTATAGGCTTTTAAAGCCATGGAGTCATTTTTCTCATCAAGATAAACCTGCCCCATCAGCAACCAAGGTTCAACAAACTGATTATCAATTTTGATTGCTTTTTGCAAGTGTTGTATAGCCAGTTCGTTATTATGGTTATCAAAGGCCTCAGTAGCTGATTCGTACTTCTTTATCGCCCGGTTTTTTGAAGAAGTATACAGACGGCCATTCTGAGGAACACTCTTACACGAGATCAATATGGCGGGAAGAAACAAAAGCAAAAGTAGTTTACGCATAGTAAGAATTGTTAATCAGTATAAACTTCCTTTTTATACGCTTTGAGTGTATTCATCAACAACGAAACGATCGTCATTGGTCCTACGCCACCCGGCACAGGTGAAATATAGGAAGCCTTTTTGGACACTTCATCAAAGGCAACATCACCTTTCAGCTTCCAGCCTGATTTGGTTTTATCTGATTTTTCGCGGTGTATCCCTACATCGATAACAACAGCGCCTTCTTTTACCATATCAGCCGTTACGAATTCTTTTTTACCAATCGCTGCAATAATAATATCAGCAGATTTGACAATACCCTTCAGGTTTTGAGTCCGGCTGTGACACATGGTAACTGTTGCATTTCCGGGTTTTGTCTTTCGGGACATCAGGATATTCATGGGTGTTCCGACAATATTACTACGTCCAAGCACAACGCAATGTTTTCCTTCGGTTTCAATATCATAACGCTTCAGCAGTTCCATAATGCCATTAGGTGTAGCCGGAAGATAGGCCGGAAGCCCGATCATCATACGACCCAGATTTACCGGATGGAAACCATCCACATCTTTTTTAGGGTCAATAGCCTGTGTTACTTTATCAGCATTAATATGCTCCGGAAGAGGTAATTGCACAATAAATCCATCAACTTCCGGATCATTGTTCAGAAAATCTACTGTTTTAAGCAATTCTTCTTCTGTGGTATCTGCATCAAGCCTGTAAACTGATGAAGTAAATCCCAGTTTTTTGGCATTTTTCTCTTTTGAGCCTACATAAGTTTCGCTGGCGGGATCGTCACCAACCAAAACAGCAACCAGATGCGGTGCACGCTGGTCATTATCAACAATAGCCGCTACTTCTTCTTTTAGTTCTTCTTTAATTTTGTTGGCAGTTGATTTTCCATCAATTAGTTGCATATGCTAAAGGTTTTATCGTTATCTGGTTTAACGTCCGGGCATATTGCGCATCATCCGTTTTGCTTTTTTGCCATCTGCCCCGGTCATGCTTTTCATCATTTTCCGGGTTTCCCCGAATTGTTTGATCAGGCGGTTCACCTCCTGAATACTTGTTCCTGATCCACGGGCTATTCGTTTTCTTCGGCTTCCGTCTATTAGTTTGGGATTTTTCCGCTCCTCATTAGTCATGGAAAAAATAATAGCTTCTATTCCCTTAAATGCATCATCATCAATATCCACATTTTTCAATGCTTTTCCCATTCCTGGTATCATGCCCATAAGGTCTTTTACATTACCCATTTTCTTAATCTGTTTGATCTGTGACAGGAAATCATCAAAATCAAACTGATTTTTGGATATCTTACTTTGCAGTTTTTTTGCCTGTTCCTGGTCGAACTGGTCTTGCGCTTTTTCCACCAGTGAGACAATGTCACCCATACCCAGAATTCTGTCGGCCATACGTTTAGGATGAAAAACATCCAGTCCTTCCACAGTTTCTCCGGTACCAACAAATTTAATAGGCTTATCCACAACTTTCCTGATCGTCAACGCAGCACCTCCGCGGGTATCACCATCCATTTTCGTCAGGACAACACCGTCATAATCCAGGACATCATTAAATGCTTTTGCCGTATTTACAGCATCCTGGCCAGTCATAGCATCCACTACAAATAGGGTTTCATGCGGTTTGACAGACTTATGAATATTCTGGATTTCATCCATCATCTCCTGATCAATAGCCAAACGTCCGGCAGTGTCAATAATAACCACATCCTGCCCCATGTTTTTAGCTTCTGAGATAGCTTGCTTTGCCAGTTTTACCGGGTTTTTGTTCTCGTCTTCCGTGTATACCGGAACATCAATCTGTTCACCCAACACTTTAAGCTGATCGATAGCAGCGGGCCGGTAAACATCACATGCAGCCAGCAGTGGCTTTTTGTTGCGTTTCTTTTTTAAATAATTGGCCAATTTCGCTGAGAAAGTTGTTTTGCCAGTCCCCTGCAAACCGGCAACCAATATAACGGCCGGGCTTCCCTCCAGGGAAATATCCACACTGTCTTCACCCATAAGCTGTGCCAACTCATCATGCATGACCTTGACCATCAACTGGCCCGGTGATACAGCATTCAGTACACCCTGCCCAAGGGCTTTTTCTTTTACTTCGTTGGTAAACTCTTTGGCTATCTTATAACTTACATCTGCATCCAGCAGAGCCTTTCGAATCTCTTTAACGGTTTCTGCCACATTGATCTCCGTAATGTGGCCCTGACCCTTCATGACCTTAAATGCATTCTCTATTCTATCGGTTAAACTGTCAAACATACGTTATTTGCTTTCTGTTTTAAACGGACGACAAAGTTAATCATTTTATGTTTAATGAACTTGATCAGCATACAAATAAACTATATCTTCACAACCTATGAAAACAACAAATCTTAAACAAATTCTTCAAAAGCATACAGGTGGTTTTTCGCCAGTAACGCCGTTTGATATCAGAGAAAAAAAACTTTGTTATATCGATCTGAGTGATAAAAATACAGACCTGACTCCAGAAGACATTGAAGATAATGAAGTTTTCGGACAGTATATCCAAAAAATTATTGAATCAAACAATGCTGATCTTGCCATTGGGAAGTATAATGAAAACCGGACCATATACCGCAAAAGCGAACATTTTACGCCTAAAGGAGAAGAACCCCGGTCCATACACCTGGGAACAGATTTGTGGCTTCAGACAGGTACGGCCATACATGCACCTCTATCCGCAAAAGTACACAGCTTTCAAAACAACGATAATTATGGCGATTACGGCCCAACCATCATTCTGGAGCATCATCTGGATGGACAGACGTTTTTTACGCTTTACGGTCATCTTAACTTAAACTCCTTAAAAAATATCCATCAGGGCCAATACATTGAGCAAGGAAAAACATTCTGCAATCTCGGAAACCCAAATGAAAACGGGCAATGGCCGGCCCACCTTCATTTTCAGATTATCAGCAATATGATGAACAAAAAAGGGGACTTCCCGGGTGTGGCAAAGCCATCGGAAAAACAGGAATTTCTTGAAATATGTCCCGACCCCGGTCTTATTCTTGGAATTAAAACACACTGATAATTTATAGCCAAAGTCTTTTCTAAAAACGATTGTACTGTATGGCTTACAAAAAAAAATATCTTTGATTCAAATTGCTTATACCGGATATTATGAACAAAAAAGCATTTCTTAGAACCACTTTGGTATTTTTGCTGTGTACACTTTTTTGGTCATGTAATCAAGGTGGTTTTTCAAAAAGCCAGCCTCAGGAAAACAATAATAAAACCCGGGGTGATACATGTATTAACACGAACAAAAAAACCGGCAATACAAACGGCATATCAGGTAAAACAAAACTACCATCATCGCCAAATGGCATAAGACTGGGCGAATACTATGGCAGTGATGATAATATGTATTCATTTTTCTGTGATGACAGTGTTAAATTTCTGTCCGGGGAGCATCATTACAAGTTGGGAACATGGACAATGCGAAATGACAGCATCATTATCCGTTATCACAAACTGGTTTGGCGGGAAGGCATTGGTGAACCCCATAAACGTCCTGAAGCAATTCCCGGTAACTGGCAGGACACTTATGATGATTATAAAATTCACCATGAGCAAATTGATGAACTAAAAACTCTGCATTGGCAGGAGATCAGAGAATATCTGGAAAAAGATCCCAAATATCCTTACCAGGTCATTAATCAAAACATTCATCGAATTGAGGGATTTATGGAAAACTATTATAAATAAAACGCGGCTATGTTCAGAGATATTTTTGTTTATCTTTTATCACTTATTATATCAGCATTTCTCACTTTTGTGACATTTTTTTTTGCACTGAAATATGAAGGCTTCTATTATTCTTCGATATTCATTTCCAGTGCATTGCATTTTACTTTATTCAGTTATTTGTTCATGTATTACCCAATACCGGGCAGAGTGCTTGCTGTGTCATCTGCAATAATCATGGCATTTTTTCCAGTTGAGCAACTACTTACTGCCTTTAACTGGAGGGCCATGCTTATTCTTATCGGACTTGTAATTATCATTGAGTTACACGTTATTCAGTTATACAGGAAAGGGCCTGTAAAAATTAACTACCCCCTGCGGTTGATTTTAGCTCTAATCCCTGTTTTTACATTTATCATCTGTGTTTATACCATGTACACCTGATATTTAACTTCTCAGGATGATAAGTTTCTATTGCTTTGGAAAATGTTTTTAAGAATATACCGGCAATTCAAGTATAATTCTTAATTTTGATCTCAGATAGAGAAACTATGGCCATAGTAACCTTGACAACAGATTGGGGCGTTCGTGATTTCTTTGCGGGGGCTGTGAAAGGTAAGCTGTTATCAGCTATACCGGGGTTGGATATTATTGACATTACTCATCATGTCGAACCGCATAATATTGCCGAGGCAGCATTTATTCTTCGACATGCCTACCCGGAATTTCCTGAGGGCAGTATTCACATCGTTTCACTGAGAGCTACAGCATCCCGTGAATCACCACATGTTGCCATAAAATTAGATGGACATTATTTCATCGGAACAGATAATGGCCTTTTAGGGCTACTTTCTGATAATAAACCAGAAGAAATTGTGGAAATCGATATTCCCCAGGATTCTAATTATTTTGTTTTTCCTGGTCGGGATATTTTTGTAAAAAGTGCTATTCATCTGGCTCAGGACAAAAGTATTAAAGAACTGGGTTTCAATATGCAAGGGCTTCAGGACAAATCTTCATGGTCAGCTTCCGTTGATAAAGATCCGGAAACCGGCAATGACCGTATAAGCGGACGAGTTATCCACGTGGACAACTATGGAAATTGCCTGACAAACATTAAAGATACAACTTTTCAACAAATGAAAAAAAACCGCTCTTTTCGCATCTATCTGCCGGCAACTACTATCTCGCAGACAAAACTTTATGATGCCTATGATGAAGTGGATGAAGGCAAAATCCTGGTTCTGATGTCCAGTACCGGATTTCTTCAAATTGCCATTAACCAGGGTAGAGCAAATCGATTGCTGGGCCTTGAAGCCTACGATTCTTCAATAAATGTTGAGTTTATCAATTCATGATTCTGTTTGAATACCCAGGAAGCCATAATTCTTTAATGCCTACCAACCCTCATTTTTGTTAAAAATGTTTAAAATGTACGTTTCATCTTTGTATCAGTAAATTATTCTAAGTTTTATCCACACATAATCAGACGCTCCTGATGATGGATAAAGAATAAGCATTCCGGTTGTGTTTACAACCATACCTTGTTGAATTTTACTATTTTTGCAATTGCTAAAAGATAAAAGTAGGAACCATTATGTTTACGGTTTTTAAAAAAGAAATAAACACCTTTCTCAGCTCTTTGATCGGTCAGATTACGATTATAGTATTTCTTCTGATCAATGGGCTTTTTCTATGGGTTTTCCCGGCAGGCTTTAACATTTTAAACTACGGTTACGCCACACTGGACAATTTGTTTATGTTATCTCCTTTTGTTTTTCTATTCCTGATTCCGGCAGTTACAATGCGCACTTTTGCTGATGAGCGCAGGTCAGGCACTTTTGAGATCATAATGACGCGTCCTGTTACGGATATGCAGGTAATATCGGGGAAATATTTTGCAGGCGTTGTTCTTGTCCTGCTCAGTATCGCACCTACCCTTATTTATTATTACTCTATTTATCAATTAGGCTCTCCCATAGGCAACATTGATACCGGAGCAACCTGGGGTTCCTATATCGGTTTGCTGTTTCTGGCATCTGGCTTTGTTGCAATCGGCACTTTCTGTTCTTCCATTACCGATAATACTATTGTTTCATTCTTGCTGACGTTGATCATCAGTGGATTCTTCTATATCGGTTTTGATTTTATTCATTCGCTTTCTGTTTTTGGCTCTGTCGATCTCTTTATTAAATCACTGGGCATAAACGCTCATTACACTTCCATGAGCCGTGGCGTGCTGGATACCCGGGATATCCTTTACTTCCTGAGCCTTATAGCATTTTTTATACTGTTAACCAAAGTATCACTTGAAAGCAGAAAATGGTAAGTTATGAGTAAGAAAAAAGATATACGCCGGCAAAATATCATCCAGCTTTTATTGGGATTGGTAATCATAGTTTTGATCAACATTATCGGACAATATTATTTCACCCGTTTTGATCTGACATCAGAAAAAAAATACACACTTTCGGAAACTACAAAAAAAATCGTACGCTCTTTCGATGATTATGTAACTTTTAAGGTTTACCTGGAAGGTGATTTTCCGGCCGGTTTCAAAAGATTACAGCGTGAAACAAAGGAAATGCTTGATGAATTTCACGCATACAATTCTAATATTCAATACGAATTTATTAATCCCACTGAATTAAATGATCAAAGTGATCGTAATAGTTTTTATGCAGAGCTGGCCCAAAAGGGACTGGAGCCAACCAATATCCGGATGGACGAAAAAGGGAAACAATCACAACAGGTTGTTTTTCCCGGTGCTGTTGTATCTTACAAAAGCAACCGTGAAGAGGCCATAAATTTACTGGAGTCAAGCATGAATACATCACCCGATCAACAAATCAACTTGTCCATTCAGGCTTTGGAATACAACCTGACCAGTACACTTAAAAAATTAAGTAATCCGGAGAAAGAAAATATCGCTTTTTTACACGGCCACGGAGAACTCCCAAAAATAAGGCTGGACGGTGCAGATAAGGTATTATCCGGCTTTTATAATGTTACTCATCTGATTACAGAAAACAAAGTCAATAGCTTGATTAAGCGCAACATAAATGATTCCTCCGGAAAAGTATTGACTGAACCCAGGTTCAAGGCACTTATTATTGCACATCCGACACGTTCTTTCAACGAACGCGAAAAATTCCTTATCGACCAGTACGTCATGCACGGTGGCAAAATCCTATGGCTGGTTGATCCGGTTCAGACAAACATGGATTCACTGCAATCCAAACCATCAACTTTGGCGATGCCCTCCGATCTCAATCTTGATGATATGTTATTCCGGTATGGAGTTCGCCTGAACAAAAACCTGATCAAGGACCTGCGCTCAGCAAAAATTCCTCTTAACACCCAACCCAGAGGAAGCAAGCCACAATTTGAATACTTCCCATGGCCATACTTTCCGATACTGCTGTCACACAATGAGCATCCCATTGTGAAAAATCTTAACGGAATTAAAGGTAAGTTTGTAAGCACACTGGATACCATATCAGGTAATAACATCAAGAAAACCATGCTTTTGAAAAGTTCCGCTAATTCCAATGTGATAAGTACTCCTCATGAGATCAGTCTTAGGACTATTGGTCGTCGGCCAGACCGGCGTCAATACAACAAAGGCAGTCAGGATGTTGCGGTTTTACTCGAAGGAAAATTCACTTCTGTTTTCAAAAACCGGGTTCCACCCCAAATCACCCAAAACAAGGAAATGGCATTCCGAACAGAAAGTACTCCGAACCAAATGATTATCGTTGCCGATGGAGATGTTATTAAAAACGATATTAGTGTGCGTGGAAACGAACCATTGCCACTTGGTGTCGACAGGTGGAGCGGAAGAAAGTTCGGAAATGAAGACTTTATCCTCAATGCCGTCAATTACCTTTGTGATGATTCCGGTTTGCTGAACCTCAGAGACCGCGACCTGAAAAACCGTATTATGGATTTACCACGGATAGAGGAAGAAAAAACAAAATGGCAGGTCATAAACATTGCAGGCCCTGTTCTGTTAATCCTGATCATGAGTTTTGCCTGGAATATAACCCGTCGTAGAAAATTCAACCGGAAATCATAACATCAGAAAGCAGGTAACACGCACAACTAAACACGAAATCAATGAGCAATTTTATAAAAAAGAACCGGATATCAATTACAACTGTCCTTATTTTGGCGATTATCACCGTTGTTATTCTATTAAGCCGTCGTAACAGCACTATGGAGGAAAAGGCCCGCAACTTTGCTGTTCGCGATACAGCCAGCGTAACCAGGTTGTTTTTAGCTAAAAAAGACAGTTCACAGGTGTTGCTCACCAAAAATAATAACAGTCAGTGGACCATCAATAATGAAGAAAAAGCTTCTAATGCAGCGGTGGAAATACTCCTGGAAACGCTGAAAAAAATGGATGTCAAACGCCCGGTAGCAAAATCAGAACATAACACAGTGGTAAAGCACCTTTCATCCATTGGTGTTAAAGTAGAAGTCTATCAGAAGAAACCTTTGTTCACATTGCTGGGAGTTGACTTTTTCAATAAAGAACGGTTAACACGGACGTTTTATGTGGGTGATGCCACCCAAAACAACCGGGGAACATACATGGTTATTGAAGGTGCTGAAATCCCTTACGTTGTTTATATTCCGGGCTTCCGTGGTTATTTGACCCCACGCTTCAAAGCTAAACCTGACGACTGGCGCGATCATACAATCATTTCTAAAGGTATTAACCAAATCAAATCCGTGGAAGTGATCCATAAGGAAAACCCCGAAGAGTCTTTCCGTATTAATAAGACAGGTAAAAACACATTTAACATCCGCCGGCTGCAGGATAACTCTCTTATGATACCTTTTGATACACTAAAAGTGCTCGATTTTCTCGCTTCTTTCAATACGGTGAAGTTTGAAGACCTGCTGAATGATTTTGAGAAAAAAGACTCCATTATCAATTCTACACCTTTTCATATAATCCGATTAAAAGATGCCCAAGACAAAACTAATGTGATAAAAACCTATCAACGGCGGGCTCCTGAAGGACTCAATAATGTATATGGCGAAGAAATGAAATATGATCCTGACAGAATGTATGCATTGTTTAACAACGAAGAAGACTTTGCCCTTGTGCAATTTTATATCTTTGATAACTTGACCAGAAAACTGAGCTATTTTTTACCACCAATGAACATGTCAACAAGTCAGAATCAACCAGTCAACAACGGTAAAGTGTCAATAAAAAATACTAAAACCAGGTAATAATTTGTTGAAAAGTTTTTTATAATATCTGGTTTTAATACCGACAAATTAATGATTTTAACGTAATTTTAGATTTTAAATAAAGACACGTAATTCAAAATTTTAATAATATGAAATTCATAGTCTCCAGCACTTTACTGTTGAAAAACGTGCAATCCATCAGCGGGGTTTTAAGCACAAATAATACCATGCCGATTTTAGACGATTTCCTGTTTGATGTTAAAGAAAACGAACTGGAAATAACGGCTTCGGATCTGGAAACCACTATGCAGGTAAGTGTTGGCATGACGCAAAGCGATGGAACGGGAACCATTGCTATTCCTGCCAAAATATTGCTTGATACGCTGAAAACATTTGCCGATATCCCAATTACTTTTGATATCAATCTGGAAGATTCAGCTATTGAACTCAGTACTGACGAAGGTAAATTTAAACTCACTGGTCACAAAGCAGATGAGTATCCTCAATTACCGATTATTGAAGAACCTCAGGAATTTGAGATAACAGCGGATGCTATGGCTACAGCCATCAACAAAACCATTTTTGCTACTGGTGTTGATGAGCTTCGCCCGGTAATGTCAGGTGTGCTTTGTGAACTGAATGAAGATGATATTACCTTTGTAGCTACAGACGCTCATAAGCTTGTACGCTATCGCAGAACCGATTACAAACCCGGATTATCACAAAACTTTATCATCCCCAAAAAACCGCTGAACCAGATGAAAAGCATTCTCAGTGCCGGCGATGATGAAAAAGTTCAGGTGCAATACAACGAGACCAACGCCTTTTTCCATTTCAATAATGTAAATGTGATCTGCCGCCTGATTGAAGGAAAATATCCCAACTATGAAGCCGTAATTCCCAAAGACAATACCAACACCCTTACGGTAGACCGCCAGAATCTGCTTAACTCTATCAAGCGTGTTTCGATCTTTGCCAATCAATCAACCCATCAGGTACGTTTTGGTATATCCGGACAGGAACTTGTTCTTTCTGCCGAAGACGTGGACTTCAGCAATGAAGCTAAAGAACGCCTGAACTGTAATTACGACGGCGAAGATATGGAAATCGGATTTAACTCACGATTTATCATCGAAATGCTGAATAACCTTACAAATGATGAAGTCATCTTTGAACTCTCAACACCGGAAAGAGCCGGATTGATCAGCCCTGCAGAAAAAGACGAAAATGAAGATATCCTGATGCTGGTGATGCCGGTGATGCTGAACTCGTAATAAAATTTAAAGATTTGTAAATCCGATACCCAGACAATTTCGGAAATCAGTTGCTAAATAATTCCGGATTTTTTGTAATTTTGATTTAGACTGTATTATTCATGCATTAAGTTTAGGTCAGATGCAAGGCGTGGAAAGTCGCAGATATAGTAGTCTATTTCAAAGTTTACCCCGTATTTATCGGGAACTTTCGCAACGCAGCAGATGGCCTGAAATTAATGCAGGTTAGGAAAAGAAACCTTTTATGAATCAAAATCAATCAAAAACATCACACAGGGGATTTATTGCATTTACTATTTTCCAGAAAACAGCTCATTACATTTTTCTTTTTCTCTTTACACTGTTTTTTAAAAACTACATAAACTACAATATAGAAGATTCATACCATTATTTCGGTATATTTCTATATTTGATCCCTATTGCATCTATAACTGGTGGATTTATATCTGATTACACGAATCGTACTCTGATTTTCCACATCGGTATCTGGCTGGCTATTATCGGATTATCCATCATTCTGTTTTCCGGGAGCGGAATTAGTTTAACCGTTTTTGTGGTATCATCCTTTGTTATGGCCATCGGACTGGGTTTTATTCATGTTATGATCATTACACTGATTGGTATCAATTCGGAGATCAGAAAAACCGAGAAGCAAAACTACATTGATCTTGCATGGTACTTTCTTGCTATTACCTCAGCAAGCTTCCTGGTGAATATTCTCTCTCAATCAGGGGCCTTCAAAGAACCTGCCTTTAAGGCAACCGCGTTAAAAATTGCCGTTGTGTCCTTATTGACCGGATACATCATATGGCTAATACGGAATATAAAAAGAAATCCCTTTGCTGATGTAAGGCCTGAAACCAAATACAAACCCGCAAAGCCTGTTTTGATCCTTTTTTTAGTATTCATTTTTATATCCCTCATGAAAATCTCTGCAAATCAGATTTTATCTGTTCACCTTAGCTTTAATTTTCACCACACTGTACATTGGAATTATGACGGCACTGCGCTTATTAAACTTATAATCACTCTGATAATTACAATAATATTATCAAAAAGAAATGGATTAAATACAAATATGATCTACAGAATATTCCGGTCATTATTCATCATATTTCCTGTTTTGTTTACCGG
>JAIPAE010000050.1 GCA_021740245.1 Bacteroidales bacterium
GATAATTATTTTACAGGACAAAAAGAAAACATCATCCATTTGATGGATAATAAACTTTTTGAAGTAATCCGCCACGATGTCACCATACCTTTCTTCATAGAGGTAGACCAAATATATAATCTGGCTTGTCCGGCCTCTCCTGTTCATTACCAGTACAATGCAATAAAAACAGTAAAAACATCCGTGATGGGTGCGATCAATATGCTCGGACTTGCAAAGCGCATTAAAGCCCGCATTTTACAGGCTTCAACCAGTGAAGTATATGGCGACCCGTTAGAGCACCCACAAAAAGAATCATATTGGGGCAATGTAAATCCTATCGGCAAACGGGCTTGTTATGACGAAGGAAAACGTTCTGCAGAAACATTATTTATGAACTATTATTGGCAGAATAATGTAGATATCAAGATCATGCGAATTTTTAACACTTACGGTCCACGCATGCATCCGCATGATGGGCGTGTCGTGTCCAACTTTATTATGCAGGCCTTGCGCAATCAGAAGATTACTATATATGGCGACGGTTCTCAATCCAGAAGCTTTCAATATGTGGATGACTTACTGGAAGGCATGATCAGATTTATGGATTCACGTGATGATTTCCATGGCCCTGTTAATACCGGCAATCCTAACGAATTCACTATTAAAGAGCTGGCAGATAAGATCATCGATATCACAGGTTCGTCTTCTAAACTAATATTTAAACCTTTACCAGAGGACGATCCTCTGCAACGAAAACCAGATATCAGCCTGGCAAAAAAAGAACTTGGCTGGGAACCTAAAGTGCAATTGGAAGAAGGATTAAAAGAAACAATTGCTTATTTTGAAAACTTAATACGGAATAATAAAGATATCTAGTTTTTCAGTATTCATCTAACGTTTAAACATCATACTATGAAAATTCTTGTTACCGGAAAAAATGGACAATTAGGCACAGCACTGCAAACTATATCTAAAAACAAGAACGATTTTGATTATATTTTCATTGATAAAGAAGATGTAAATTTAAGTAATCTGGAAGCTGTGGCTGAAGTAATACGGAAAATCCAACCTGATATACTTGTTAATTGTGCTGGATATACAGCAGTTGATCAGGCTGAAGATGAGCCGGAACTTGCTGAATTGTTAAACGGAGAAGTTGTAGGTTTAATGGCCGCATTGTCCATGGAGCTTAACTTTCTGTTTATTCATATTTCTACCGACTACGTTTTTGACGGTAAAGCTCACCAGCCTTACGAAGAAGACAATATTTTCAATGCTCCGAGTAAATATGGAAAATCTAAAATTTCAGGTGAAGAGAACATTCTGATAGAAGCCGCACGGGCTGTTATTATCCGCACTTCCTGGCTTTATTCTCCCTGGGGCAAAAATTTTGTTAAAACCATGCTTAAACTTAGTAAACAAAAAAATGAACTGGGCGTTGTCTATGATCAGATTGGGACACCCACTTATGCCATTGACCTTGCCAATGCTATAATGACAGTCATTGAAAACAGTCACAAGATCAAAGACATCAGTATTTATCACTATTCCAACGAAGGTGCAATAAGCTGGTACGACTTTGCTAAAGCAATCATGGAAATAGCAAAAATAGACTGTCACATAAAACCAATTCAAACGCATGAGTTTCCAACAAAAGCCCCCAGACCGTTTTACAGCGTTTTAAATAAATCCCGGATTAAAGAAGATTTCAACATGAAAATTCCTTATTGGAAAGACAGTTTAAAGAAAAACCTTATAGCATTAGGTGAAATTTCAGAATGATTTAGCCTGTACTAATCATACCCTTGTGAGCTACGCCTACCGTTGGACCATGGCCCGGTTCATTTTTTCAGAAGATGACCTAAATCACAGTATTTTACGCAGATAGTGAATTTATCCTGTTAAAGAAATAATGTCAACTAAAGTGAATTTATTATCTTTAACCCATAAATCTGTAAGAACAAATTTATGACTAACAGCAAGGATTCTCAACACATGGAAAAAGCCCGGAGATGGCTTGAAGGCAATTACGACGAAGACACAAAAAAAGAAGTAAAAAGACTAATGGATGAAGATACTGAAGCATTAGCAGATGCCTTTTATAAGGATTTAGAATTCGGAACCGGAGGTTTGCGGGGAGTAATGGGTGCAGGTACAAACCGCATGAACAAATATACTGTTGGTAGCGCTACCCAGGGACTTGCTAATTACTTAAAGAAGAATTTCAAAGATAAAAAGCTTGTAAAAGTAGCCATAGCGTATGACAGCAGATTAAACAATACCTATTTTGCAAAGATCACGGCAGATGTATTAAGTGCTAATGGTATCAAGGTATATGTTTTTGATGATATACGCCCTACCCCGGAATTATCATTTGCTATCCGCACATTAAATTGTCAAAGCGGTATTGTCATCACAGCTTCTCATAATCCAAAAGAATACAACGGTTATAAAGTTTATTGGGAAGACGGCGCTCAATTGGTGGCCCCACATGATAAGAATGTGATCGAAGAAGTTAAAAAGGTGAATAATGTGGAGGACATCAATTTTAACGGAAATCCCGAACTTCAGGAAACAATAGGCGAAGACATTGACCGTCAGTACATCGATCGCATCAGGGGCTTATCATTAAATCCCGAAATTGTAATCAAGCAAAAAGATCTAAAGATCGTTTACACACCATTGCATGGCACAGGAGTGGAACTGGTTCCGCGGGCTTTAAAATCCATGGGTTTTGAAAATGTCATGAATATACCCGAACAGGATGTTAAAGATGGGAATTTTCCAACTGTGAAATCGCCTAACCCGGAAGAGCCTGCTGCATTGGATATGGCGATAAAGAAAGCTAAAGCACAAGATGCCGAACTGGTCATGGCAACGGATCCGGATGCTGACCGTGTTGGTGTTGCCGTTAAAGATAGTAATGGCGAATTTAAACTGTTAAACGGAAATCAGACAGCCGCCCTGCTAATTCAATATATTATCAGCCAGTGGGAAAAAAGAGGACTCATTAAAGGCCAGGAATATATCGTGAAAACGATCGTTACTTCTGAAATATTAAAAGATATTGCCAATAATCATGGCGTTGAATCATACGATACATTGACAGGATTCAAATATATTGCTGAGGTTATTCGTGAGATGGAAGATAAGAAAACATTTATTGCCGGAGGCGAGGAAAGCTATGGTTATCTGGCCGGTGACTTTGTCCGTGATAAAGATGCCATCATTTCAGCCTGTTTAATTGCAGAAGCAACAGCCTATGCTAAAGAAAACGGCATGTCCCTTCTGGAACAGCTTCACGAAATCCATTTGCAATATGGCTTTTATAAAGAAGGGCTCAAATCAGTTGTTAAAAAAGGGAAAGCCGGTGCCGAAGAAATCAATGCTATGATGGAAAAATTTAGAAATAATCCGCCCGATAAAATTAATAACAGCAATATCATCAGAGCACGGGATTATAGTAAAGGCATTGAACTGAGTATGGATACTGGTAATGAATATCAGATATATTTCCCAAAATCTAATGTGCTACAGTTTTTTACTGAAGATGGGACTAAAATCACAATGCGTCCCTCTGGTACTGAACCAAAAATTAAGTTTTACATTGGCGTAAAACAGGATATCTTTGAAAACGACGATTATCCAGAAATCGATAAGAAGCTGGAAGAACGTATTAACAGCGTGATCAAAGACCTTGGTTTGGAATAATAATGCTTTTTTCTAGGAATTGTCACGTGCACTAATGATGGGACGGAAAACCGTTGACTAAACACTACTTGACAGGCTTTTAGCAACTCAAATATAATTTAGATAATTTCTAAATTATATACTGGGAAACCTTCATATTTTCTTTTGAATACCTCTATTATCAAAGCCTGCAGCAATAGAGCAGGCTTTCAAAACTTACTATATAATACTGTTAAACAGTGCTTTATTTTCTTTATTGCATTTGATCTTTTTTTTATTTCAAACAATAAAATCCGTCTTCGTACGTAATAATTCTCATCTGTTTTGTTCATGTTAATGTAAAGGTTAAGAATTGCAAACGAACAAACTGATTATCTATAGGGTTCGGTTAAAACATTTATTTGCCGGACCCTTTTTCCCATTTTATCACAAAACTCATTGCTCGAACCAAAAGATTAATCAAACTTATTAGTCAGAAGAATTATTGTTGGCAAAAAACAATTGTTCATTCATTAACTCTCTTGTCTTATTTAAAAGAATTGACCTGTCATGGCTAATCACATTCACCAGGTGAAAATTCTGATCAGTAAACAAATTCTTACTGCGCCACTGGAATTGCGAAATGGTTTTTCCGGCATGGCTTTCATACCACCAAGTCGTATACAGAATATCATTTCCTTTTGATAATTCACTGAAATATACCTTTCCTGTGTTCAACTCCAATACTTGTTCCTTCTGAATTTCATATCCACTCCCCTTCCAACAAATTACCGGTGAATGATCAGCCGAATAAAAAGATACGGCCGGCTTAATGTATATCAACACATTATTACCATCCAGTTTCAAAACATCATGCTCTTCCTGCGAACAGGTATAGTTATCTGTTTCAATTCCCAGTTCAGCCGGTTGAATAATACTGTCATTTTTCTCTGGCCTGTTTCTGAAATTATAAAACACCATCAAACCAATAATAAAGGTGATCATAATAAAGAATACCGGATTCTGCTTACTGCTTTTCCGGGTTTCAATATGTTCTTTTTCAGCTTTGGCCGGCTTGGAGGGAAAATATCGAACAGCAAAATATAAAGGTAATAATACATAAACGAGGAAACTAAGCACACCTGCGATATCATGGCCTATGCTTTCCGGTTTAATCTCATAAGCCGTAATGATAATAATGCGAAATAAATTGGAGATTATCACAAGCAAATAAGTAATGAGCATTAGCAGAATAAGAGAAAAAAAAGAAAACACGCTGCGCGTTCTTTTTTGATAATAAGAAACAAGGATTAAGGCTGTAAAAAAGCTAAGAATTACCATTTTTAGCCCCATACAAGCCGGATCAACATGAAACTCCTTTCCATTTTTAATGATTATATTGCCCGCTGAGGCATAATCATCATTGATTATCTGAAGTATACGCCCCGCCATATCTGTTAGAAAAAGCCTGATCTCAAACCCCAGCAATTCGGATAACGCCACAACCACCGGAGAAACTACAATAACAAGCATTAAAGGCAAAACACTTAGTTTGCCAAACTGCCTTTCATAAAGAAAAAACAAAGCCGTGATACAGGCAAAAAAATACACTGAACTTAAATTCACGAACGGATAAAGAATCAATAAAGCCAGGGATAAATAACCGTAACGAATTGACTTAACGCTGCTACTTTTTTGGATAACAAAGGGAAGCACAAGTAAAAAAAGGATAAAATTAAAATCAAACCGCACATAAAAAGCCAGTTTTTGATAGCTTAACAGGAAAACGATCAAAAAGCCAATAGCGAAAACCCAATAGCGAAAAGTATGTTTTCTTAAAATCTCAAGCATACTACCCAAAAAAACGTTTACGGAAGAAAAGCAACAACACTAACAAAGTAAAAACAGAAATCAATATCCACTCGGAAGGTTCAGGAACTGCACCAGATGATTGCATGCTGGCATTTTTCAAACTGTTTTTGTTTTCCCCGATATCAAACCGTTCATAGTCTTTTTTGCTCTCCAATACAACCAGGCTGGACACAGGAGATACAACATAAGCTTCATTAGCTACAGACAGTACCTCATCTATATATTCCTTATTTTCATTAAAATAATTCCTGCCGGTTGCTTTCATAATTCGGTTATAAGCAAACAGTCTGAGTAAATGGTCAGGAGCGGTATGAGTCTTTAGCGACATCGTATCCCGGATAATAGAAATACCTGCATTAGCCAGATCAATCTGTGAAGGATCATCTGAGCTTTTATGAAAAACCTGCTCCTGTATCAATTTATTTATATCATTAACGGAACCAGTTGCAAAATTAAATACCTGAAACTCTTTCAGTGATTTTAAATAAGGTGATGATAATGAGCCAATCTGAAATAAATTGAAACGTTTGTTCTCCCTGGCTAATTGGCTGGTTAAATTATTCAGAAATTCGCTTCCTTCAAGATCAGAAAGGTTTGGAGAAAGTTCGCCGGATTTGCTGATAACCAAAGTTTCATTCCCGGATTTTATCTTATAAAACGGAAACAGACTAAAATTTTTAGATTTTAATTCCTTAAACACATCATCTTTGTTTTCGGCTGATATTTCTATCATTTGATCATGGTGTACGAAAACTTTCAAATCTTTATTTTGTTTCAGAATAGTTTCAAATTCATCCAATGTCCATGATTCATTGATGTCCAGATAGATTTTATTGATATTTACAGGAATTTTGTGTTCTTTAAATTCTTTGATTCTGTATTTTTTATTATTAAATGAGAAGCTTTCTTCAGCCAATGGTGTAGCTCTCATCTCCACTTCCCAGTATGGTCGAAAATCTCCGGTATAGAGAAAAACATCTTTAGCTTTTGACTCAAAACCCCCGGGCAAAGCAATCGATGAAACTTCACACTTTGACTCTATTTCTACCCTACTGGTTTCCATAATATTATCAGTATCCGGGCCATCAAAATACACGGTTTTCATTTTCAATTTATCTCCGGATTTTTCAAGCGGAATGGATACACCAATTTTAAATTTGCGGTTTTTTTCCGGAGTAACCGGGAATACTGTGACCGTAACCGTATTTCCTTCCTGCCAGTGCAAGAGGGCGGGATCCCGTCTTTCAACACCTACAATACTTCTGTAAGCGCTGTCTGCTTTTTCTTTTGTGCTTAACCGCGATTTTTCTTCTTTGCCATTAATCCATAACGACAATGACGTTGCCACCGATCCTTCCGGCATGTAGAATGTAAAAGCAGCCTCCTGCTGGCTATTATTCCATGAGTTCATATTTTTGATCGTAATGATCTTTTCCATGTATGCCATTCGATAATCCGGGAATATTTTGACATTGTTCAATACATCAACCGTTTCAAGGTCTTTGCCTGTCCATAGTTTACGTTGAGTCATATGCCTGGCATTGTATTGGGATTTTAAGATTTTCACGCGAGTTTGATTATCAATATCGATATCACCGTTAATGGCAATTCCAATATTGACAAGCGGATCATGCCGTTTTACTTCATCAAATCCGGCACTTCCCCATCTCCCATTCCAAAGATTCTTAAAAACATCATATACTATTTCGCCTTTTATGATCTTTTGTGAGAATTCATCAGATGGCATATTCTGACAAAACAAAACCCACTCAGGTAGTGAATTGTCCGGACGCGTGATTATTGAAGCGCTGGCTTCGTGTATTTCCTCCCGCAACGTATTCCAGCGTGTTAAAAATACTGCTGTAATAATCAACGGAACCACAATACCTGCCAGAAAAAAGGCCCTGTCTATGCGGCTTTGCTGAAGCTTAAGAAACAATACTATTCCCGCAATTAAAACACACAAGGGTACGATAATATGTAATGAAATACCTAAAAATATAGCTCCCAAAAAGGCTATATGATAAAGCGGGAAAAGATAAATAGTAAAATACAAAACCAGAACCATGCCCATACCAAGTATGAAGAAGTCCAACCACCGGAGAAAACCGGGCATCTCTTTTATGTAGCTTAAACCCAGAAAAGCTATATAAAACAAGATAAGATAGTAACTGACCCATGGCGAAAAACGGGCAAATAAAACCATCGTATTATTCAATGTGAATGCACTGATCGACAACAGCGTTAAGATAATCAGGAAAAAGCTGTAATGAATCCGCTTAAACCTGAAAACTGTTCCATGAAAAATAAATACATTAATCAAATAAATCAATGTTAAGACATAATTGATGAAAAATATTCCGTTATCATCAAAGATATTGGGCGAAACACTACGGTCTTTAGAAGTGAATAATAAGATCAGTAGTTCTGCGACAATTAATACTATACCTGCATTAAATAAATTTTTGTGGGATTTTTTCCGGGTGTTTTCCATGGCAAAAGTTTTTTTAAACAATATTTTAACGTTTACAGGATTTCTAAAATTGCCTCTCAAAAAGTTTGTAAAAAAACACATCAATGATCAAACCTCACAAAAGCAAGACACCTTAAGCGCTATTCACCAATGCTTTAAAACATTTGAAACATTGAAATTGAATATTAAAGATGAAAAAGCCCTATTCCGGAAACATGGATTTTCAACATCGCTAAAATTATCGCAAATTGCTCAATAGCTGATCATAACACTGCTCTTATATTATTTAACAAGCTTCCTGGTTAAAAAGCTAAAAAATGTTAAATACAAGCATACAGATACTTTAGGAATTTTTGTTATTGAATTGATTTCAGAAACCGGTTGTAAGCAGGTTACTTGCCCCGGTCATGCCACATTTCTGATAATGGTTATAAGCTTTCCTGGCTCTAAGCACTACCTCCTCGTTGGTTTCGTTCATCAACCAACCGTCAATAGCCCACTTGAGCGTATATGCTTCTGCTGACATCAACCCCCGGGACCAAACAAGAGGATTGACATTATAATTTTTCAGGTATTCCTTAAAATAGTTTTTGCTGTAACATGCAATTGCGATTACATCTCTTTTCCGGGAAATGTCTGGTGATATCGTTTTTTGAATATCAAAATCCATTAATCCGTTATGTCCCATATAAGCGACCAGGTCTGCGCAACCTCCTGCACTGATTGTTTTGCTTCCGATATCCACGTTAGTTTCCAATACACCAGCCGATGCTTTTAGAAAATCAGTAATTGTTTGCTGTATTTCAGCTCCGTCGTAGGCATCTGCAATCAAATAAACTTCCTGCGAAATATGTCTGAATATTACACGCTCCAGTATATTTTTCTGAGGGTCCTTTATCACTTTCACCAATTGCCATTTTTCACTTTTTCTGTCAAAGTAATTTCGTACTCCATAACCTGCACCCCAATAGAGGTTCTGATCGGGGAGCTGGCCATTACCGATTGCTTCAGGCACAGGCACAATTCCCTGATTTTCATTGTCACATAAGGCAACCAGTACATGAATGACTCTGCCGCTTTTTTGCCGGGATTCATCACAGGTTTGATGTTCTGCACGGCATGAATTGAAGATCAGAAAATAAAAAATAAAAAACAGAATTTTCAGCTTATTCATCGGGATGTTTTTTGATAACAGGGATTTATACAATAACTCACTAACAAACTCAAAATTGTATCAACCGGTCATCTGCAATCATCTTTTTCGTCTGTATCTTCCATGATGGCTGAGATACGTTGCCGTCCATCCATCATGATCTTCAATGGTTTATCAAAACGAACATGCCTGAAATAGTCAGTTTCTTCAATCAATGGTTTGTCGTTTAGTTTATCGTAATTTATAGTATGTTTTGCTCTTTCAGGCTGGACAGTAAGATACCCAATACTCATAGATGTGACATTATGGAAAAAATGAGAACCGGAAGAAGCATCCAGGGGAAAATCTTCCAAACTGGTTTCCACAATCACTTTAGCATTTGAAATCTGTGGCCATTCTACAGGAATCCCCAGCCATCGATCTCGGGTTCCCCACCTGCCAGGTCCAATCAGCAGATAATGCTTATTCTGGTTTCGCATTTTTTTATTCAGGTATTCTATTTCGTCAACCATTTTTCTGGTTTCTGCTTTTTCAAACTTCTTTGTATCTACATAGATAACATCGCTCACATTTTCAACACAACCATTTCCCATGCCTTTATCCGTATAAAGTATCATTTTCTCTTCATCTAAAGTTTCAGGATCGATAGAAAAACTGTTTGCAGCGCTTATCAGCGGTTTTATCTGAAGCAGGTAAAAAAATGCCCGGTTATGTTCATCTTTAGTATAGTCTACTGCCCATTCTATTTCCACCGGGGAACCAATTGCTTCTTCCACAATATCTAAAACGACCTGTATTGTTTTAGCCAGGGGGATATAATTATATTTCAAAATATTGGCAAAATTAACAATCCGTGGGCCCGGCTTGCCCAGTCCCGGTGAAATGCGGTCGCTGTCAGGATCATAAACCGATGCACAATGCTTAAGTGTCCCATGCTGTTCTGCTTCATCAATATCAAGACGGGCCAGACCCGCTTCATCTCCTTTTCGGAAGTCCAGGTCTTTCAAATTCATATCCACAGCATAAAATTCAGTCTGTGAGTTTTTAAACTGGTCTTTTGTGGAATGTATTTCAGTTTCCGGATACATCGGAGAAAAGCGATAACATTTTTCACCGTCTACGACATATTTCCCTAAACCAACAGCAGCAACAGCAAATCCTTCATCAGGCTTCATGTGAGCAATAGGGTAATAATTGTACGACTGAGCCACACCGCTGATATGCGGATAAAAATAATCACCGTATTGCTGTCCCACTACTTCCTGGAGAACGACAGCCATCATTTCTTCTTCAATCTTATAATTGATTGCCTCCACATATCCACGGGCGGTTTTTGAAAAAACAGAAGCATAAACCAGTTTAATAGCTTGCTCCAACTGTTCCAGCCTGACTTTTATATCCGGATGATTATTTGGCAATATATAGGTTTCAAATATACCGGCAAATGGTTGTTGCAGGGAATCCTCGAACATCCCGGAAGACCGAACAGCCAGTGGCTTTTTTAATACCTTCAAAACACGCTTTAACCGGCGTATCAGTACTGGAGATAAGTCGCCCTCTAAAAACCATTGTTGAATCACTTCCGGATTTTCTTCTTCATGAATCCGCGACTGTATATCGTTACGAATCATGAAATTATTAAACTCATCAGTACCTATAACGGAAGTTTTGGGCGTTACAATATTGATATCCGGCACATGCTGCTTAAAGTCATAGTTGTAGATCAGATTATTCACAAAGGCAAGGCCCCGGCCTTTACCGCCAAGATTTCCTTCTGCCAGGCTCACAATATTGGAAGCATCATCAATCGCAGAAGCTTCAAAAGGGATGATCTTTCCTTTATTCTGCTCATTACGATGCCTCTGGATAATTGTCATTAAATATTCCCGAATTTCCTGGGCATCGCGAAAGTCTTTGATCTTTGCCGGATGGAGGATGCGAGCTACCTGTATCTCGCCACGGGCCATCAACCATAATGAAAAATGATTCTTTTTAGCATGATAAAGAATAGATTCATCCGGGATAGTCTTCAGTTGATTCTGAAATTCTTTTAAAGATTTGGCCGTGGCAATCTCCCGGCCTTGTCTATCACGATACACAAAATTTCCAAAACCCAGATAGTGTGTAATAAAACTACGGAAATCCTGCATCAATGACTCGGAGTTTTTATTGATAAAACTCGCTTTTAGCTCATAGGCAATATCTGCGTATCTTTTATCAGAAGATTGCATAACGGTTGGCAGGTCAGGGCGTTTACTTTTAATTGTTTTGACCAGTTTGATACCAGCTTCACGGTCCGATTTTCCCAAATGATCAAATTCCACATCAGAGATCAGGCAAAGCAGGTTATCTTTGTATTTGTTGAAAATATCCATGGCATCCTCAAAATTAGATACCAGCAATATTTTAGGTCTTGCCCGTAAACGAAGGACTTTGTATAATTCATCCGTGCTAACGTCTTCGATGATACGCCTGGTCTGTTCCATCACAATATTATAAAGCAAAGGTAAATACCGTGAATAGTATTTAGCTGAATCCTCCACCAGTAAAATAACCCTAACTAAACCAACCCTGGTATCATTTTCCACATTGATCTTATCCTCAATAAGTTTGATCATTGCAAAGAAAACCCTGGAATCGCCTTTCCAAACAAAAATGCGATCGATCGCCGGCATATCTTTGCGTTGTTTCTCAAATGCATGTACATCTTTGTCATTATTAAGCAGCATAAAAACAGGAATATACGGAAATGCGGTTTTGATCTTTTTGCTTAATGCAACAGGAGCTTTTTTATCAACACCAACCATTAAGATGATCATGTCAAAATGCTTGGAATGCAGGTATTCCATAGCTTCATCATGATCAGAAACTCCTGTAATCCGTGGAACTGAAGTAAGGTTAAGTTGTTGATACTGACTCAACACATACTCCGAAAACCTACCACCACGCTCAATACTGAATGCGTCATAAAGATTAGCTACAAGCAAAATTTCCATAACCTTAAACGGCATCAGATCATGATAAATGTCCCGATCATAATTGTTTTTGTTGAGAAACATCTGCATAAGTTTTTTTCGCTCCGGTTTCTCTTTATGCTTCTCTTTTTTCATAAAGCTGTCTGCTGCAGATGTCCCGCCGGCTGCCTGTCCGTCCAGGTATCCTTTTATCAGGCTGGCCAGGTTGTTGATAAGATCAATTTCTTCATTTAAAAACGGACCATGATCCAGGGTCGGAAATTCTTTAATATAAAATATTTCAATAACTCCTACGCGCCTATCTACTGTTTCAAAAGTTTCCCTTAACACCCATCTTGATCCCTCGAAACTGCTTGTGGTAAACACCTTTCCATTGAAAGTGATACGGGCTGTTGTATACTCCGGATATTGCATCGCACGGGGAATAATCAGCACAATCTGTTGAAGAGATTCCTCTATGGGTTTACCTTGCTTTAAGATATGAGTGGTTTGATTAATACAGGAAAGCTCTTTTAGCCGTTCACGGTTTTCAGCAACCAGCTTTTCATATTCCTGTATAGTTTGGTCTGATGATTTAGCTGTATCATCAGCAGTCAGATTGTTTCTCTTTGTCTCCATAAAATTTCAAATTTCGATAGCGCAAGGATATCGGTAAAAATAATAAATGCCTGACCGGTTTGCAAACCCAAGCCGGAAAAACCATGAGAAGTCCTGAAGTCATCAGGATATAAGAATACAACTTCAATCCAAATGTAATCGCTATAGATTTTGTTATATAGAATGCTTTTAAATTTTATAAAAAACATCATATATTTTGAAATGAATGTATTAATACTTAATATTGCTATGTCAATCTAAATTAAATGTAATTAAATCAAAACGTGCGCTATGACAAAGAACATTTACGACCAGAAGGTCGAAGAGTTCATGGCTAAGATCAAAGCCAAGAACCCCGGAGAACAGGAATTTCACCAGGCTGTTCATGAGGTTGCCGAATCTCTGATTCCTTTTATTGAAGAAAACCCTCAATACAAGGAAGCCAAAGTACTGGAAAGAATTGCCGAGCCGGAAAGAATCATCATCTTCCGGGTACCCTGGCAGGATGATAAGGGTAACATTCAGGTAAACCGCGGTTTCCGCATAGAGATGAACAGTGCCATCGGGCCATACAAAGGAGGTTTACGCTTCCACCCAACGGTTAACCTGGGAATATTGAAGTTTTTGGCTTTTGAGCAGGTATTTAAAAACTCGTTAACTACGCTACCACTGGGAGGTGGTAAAGGAGGCTCGGACTTTGATCCGAAAGGAAAATCCGATAATGAAGTGATGCATTTCTGCCAGAGTTTTATGACCGAGCTATACCGTCACATCGGTCCAAACACTGATGTCCCGGCAGGTGATATTGGAGTTGGTGGCCGTGAAATCGGCTATCTGTTCGGACAATACAAACGTCTGAAGAATGAGTTTACCGGCGTACTCACCGGTAAAGCACCGAACTGGGGTGGATCACTCATCAGGCCGGAAGCCACAGGATACGGTGCAACATACATGGCTGAAGAAATGATGAAAACCAAAGGCGATTCCTTTAAAGGTAAAACTGTGGCTGTATCAGGCTCTGGTAATGTAGCACAGTTTGCCACCCAAAAAGTAACTGAGCTGGGTGGAAAAGTGGTTACGCTTTCCGATTCCAGCGGATTCATCTATGATCCGAATGGTATTGATAAAGAAAAACTGGATTATGTGATGTATCTGAAAAACATCAAACGTGGCCGCATTAAAGAATATGCCGAAAAATACGGTGTGGAATATATCGAAGGCGAACGTCCATGGTCCGTTAATTGCGATGTAGCCCTGCCAAGTGCGACACAAAATGAGATCAACGAAGAAGAAGCGAAAACACTTGTTGGTAACGGCTGTTTCGTGGTATCTGAAGGTGCTAACATGCCATGTACACCAGAAGCCATGCACATCTTCCAGGAAAACCGCGTTCTTTATGGCCCTGGAAAAGCAGCAAATGCAGGCGGAGTAGCAGTATCCGGGCTTGAAATGACCCAAAACAGCATGCGCCTGCCCTGGAACCGCAATGAAGTTGATGAACGCTTACACAGGATCATGAAAAGCATTCACGAAACCTGCGTTAAATTTGGTAAACGTGATGATGGAACCATCGATTACGTGAAAGGTTCAAATATCGGAGGCTTTGTTAAAGTCGCTGATTCCATGATCGCTCAGGGAACTGTTTAAAACAAATTATGCTCTAAATACCAGACCCGGCCAAAAGCCGGGTCTTTTTTTTTTAAGAAGTCCCGAATGAAACTGACCGATAAACTTATCAATAATCTTTCATCCCTGGCGTTTTAACCCCTTTCACTGCATTTCAGGGTTAGTGACATTTTGCTCATTTTTCGAGCAACTTGGTGATAAACTTTGTGAAACTTAGTGATCATAAAAACTATTGAAACACAAATTAAATTCCAGGATGCTGAAAAACTCTGTAAAGTGGCATTATGTCAGAAATATAAATCCCTTTCCCCTTCTTTGATCAGCTCAATGCGCTTACGGATTTCCGGGACATTTCTTTGGTTATGGTCTTCCAGTTCCTGTAAATTCTTCTCGATCACATTCCAACCCTTCTCTTTTGTTTCCGGAGAAGCATAATCCACCAGGTATTCGCTCAGGGTAAGAATAGCATTTGGCGTACAGTAGCGTTTGATAAATCCCGGTACGGAAAACTCCATAAAATGTTCTCCTGTTCTGCCAAGACGGTAACATGCTGTACAGAAAGAAGGCAAAAAACCGTCATCCAGAAGTTCATCAATAATTTCGTTCAACGAACGTGAATCATTGATCATAAACTGTTCTTTGTTCAAATCCTGGTCTTCGTTGACAGAATTGTGATATGTCCCCAGCTCCAGCTTAGTTCCGCCATCAATTTGAGATACCCCAAAACGCATAACCTCTTTTCGAACTTTCGGATTTTCACGTGCGGTTAAGATCAATCCGGTATAAGGCACAGCCAGGCGGAGGATTGCGATCAGGCGGGTAAAAATATCATCATCCACCATGTATTTGTCTGTGATCCCGATAGAAGCAGAATCCTGAATTCTCGGGAAAGAGATCGTATGAGGCCCAACATCGTAACAGGCCTCGAAATGATTGGTATGCCTGACCATGGCAAGAGTCTCAAATCGCCAGTCGTATAGTCCGAACAAAGCACCGATACCTACATCATCAATACCGGCTTCCTGGGCACGGTCCAGAGAAGTAAGGCGGTAATCATAATCTCTTTTCTTACCACCCAGGTGATATTCCTTATATGCTTCCGGGTGATAGGTTTCCTGGAATATC
>JAIPAE010000051.1 GCA_021740245.1 Bacteroidales bacterium
TATGCGAAATAACAGGGAAAAGAATGATGACAGGAAACAATGTTTCCCACTCTCATAGTAAAACAAGACGTCGTTTTTATCCAAATGTTCATAAAAAGAATTATTACTTAAAAGAAGAAAATAAACAGCTCGTGTTAAATATATCTACCGAAGGTATGCGTCTTATAGACAAACATGGTTTGTATAAATGTGTGCAGGATGCCCGCAAAAAAGGTTATCTGAAGAAATAAAAAGAAAAAACAATAATTGAACTAAAATAAAATCAGAGCTGTTATCCATGGATAGCAGCTTTTTTTGTAATAAAATAACTAATTTTAACGTTTGTTTTTATTGTTATTCATTAAACTGAGCTAATTTCGCTTTTTATGAGTTACAGACTAAGGATTTTATTTTTATTGCTTGTCACTTTACCTTTCATCATGAAAGCGCAGGATGAAGACGACAGGAGCCTTGTTCAATTCAGCGGGGTAGTCGTTACCGCTGATAGTCTGAACCCTGTCCCTTTTACCCATATATTGGTAAAAGGAACAAACAGAGGAACAATGGCGGATTATCACGGTTTTTTTTCTTTTGTGGCTGAGAAAGGAGATACAGTCAGGTTTTCTGCTGTTGGTTTTACTCCTGATGAATATATACTGCCAGATACCCTGAAAAACAATCGCTATTCATTGATCCAGGTGATGAAGGTAGATACGGTTACACTAGCTGAAACGGTGATTTTTCCGTGGCCAACAGTAAAACAATTTAAACAGGCTTTTGTGGAACTGGATATTCCTGATGATGATATGGAAAGAGCCAGAAAAAATCTGGCACTGGCAGAAATGAAAGAACGAATGTGGAATGCGCCTATGGATGGTAGTATGAATTATAAAAACTATATTGATCAAAAAACCAGTAAACTATACTATGCCGGGCAATTACCTCCGAATAACCTTCTAAACCCGCTGGCCTGGGCTCAATTTATTAAAGCATGGAAAGAAGGACGTTTTAAATTAGATATGTAGAAGTTTTTAATAAAAATAAAATGACAAACCGGTTTCTTATTGGATTTTTAATTTTTATTCTGGCCACCAAAGCATTCGGGCAACAACCTGAAGGTACTTTATATGGACAGGTAACTAATGAAAGCGGCGAGGAACTCGAGTTGGTAAATGTAGCAGTAATTGGTATGACCGGGGGAACGGTTACCGATAGTGAAGGCAAATATGAATTAAAAGTACCTGCTAACGCATTGATCAAAGTTGCATTCTCTTACATAGGCTATAACAGAGAAATATTTACAGTCCGTATTTCAGCAAATCAGAAAAGAAAACTTGATGTTAATCTGTCAATAAAGTTCATAGAGACTACGACTATTGAGGGTAAAAGGACGGATAATCAAGGTATGAAAACATTACCGGCCAGGATGACCAAAGAAATTCCAACAGTTTCCGGTAATGCTGTCGAAGAGCTCGTAAAAAGAACAGGATTAGGCGTGTCCTCAAACAACGAATTAAGTTCACAATATTCAGTAAGAGGTGGAAATTATGACGAAAATCTGGTTTATGTCAATGGCATTCAGATATATCGTCCTTTTTTGGTAAGCACCGGCGAACAGGAAGGCTTGAGCTTTTTAAATCCAGACCTGGTAGAAAATATTAAATTTTCAGCCGGAGGATTTGCTGCTAAGTATGGAGATAAAATGTCCTCTGTTCTTGATATCACTTATAAGGAGCCGGAAAGGTTTGATGCTGGCTTTCAGGCCAGCCTTTTGGGAGCATCTGCTTTTGCCCAGGATGTTAACAGCAAAAAAACACTTTCTTATATAGCGGGAATACGCTATAAAACAAACCAATATCTTTTAAATTCGCTTGAAACATCAGGTGAATACCAACCAACTTTTCTTGATTTTCAAGGACTTGTTCTTTGGAAGCCATCACCGGTTTTTCATGTCAGCCTGCTTGGAAATATATCGGAAAATATTTATGAAATGATTCCTGAATCCAGGGAGACCAGATTTGGTACTCTAAATGAAGCATTGCGTTTTAAAGTTTATTTCGATGGAAGGGAAGTAGACCGGTTCAGAACATATAATTCTGCTCTTACCTTACGCTTTGAACCTTCCGATGAGTTTAATATAAGGCTGATAGCAGCGGCTTACCGTTCTGATGAATCTGAAACTTATGATATTCAGGGGCAATATTGGTTGGATGAACTTGAAACAGATCTTGGTGCAGATGATTTTGCCAGTGCAGGAATTAACAGGGGTGTCGGGACTTATCTGGAGCATGCTAGAAATTACCTGAAAGCTGATGTATTCAGTGTTAAGCATATGGGTAGCTTCCTGAATGAAAAATGGAACCTTCATTGGGGCCTAAAAGCTCAGCGTGAAATTATTAATGATGAAATGTGGGAATATACAATGTTGGACTCTGCAGGATATTCTTTACCCCATTCTCCGGATAATATTGGAAATATGTTTCCTTTTACTCCGGATAATACGCTTGAAATGAATAAACTTATCGTTTCTGAGTCATCCATTTCATCAACACGTTACAGTGGTTATCTGCAAAATAAATGGGACCTGAGTAATGAACAAACCGAGTATTATCTTACTACCGGAATGCGTTTTCAATACTGGACATTGAATGATGAATGGCTGATTAGTCCGCGGCTTTCAATTGATATAGACCCGACATGGGAGAATGATATTACCTATCGTTTGGCTGGTGGAGTTTATTATCAGCCGCCTTTTTTCAGGGAAATGCGTGGATTTGATGGCCGCTTAAATACTGATATCCAGGCTCAGCGATCCATTCATGCAGTAGCCGGTCAATATTGGGATTTCCTGGCATGGGGCAGACCGTTTCATTTTGCCACGGAGATATATTACAAACATCTGGATAACCTGATACCATACGAAGTTGATAATGTGCGCTTACGGTATTTCGCTGATAACATGGCTCATGGCTATGCTACAGGTGTTGATATGAAAATTAACGGAGAATTTGTAAATGGAGTGGAATCATATGCAGGATTATCGGTTATGCAGACTCAGGCTGATATTGAAGGCGATTACTATTTCGAATACTACAATTCAGATGGCGAGTTGATTGTACCTGGTTTTTCTGTAAATGACACACCTGTGGATTCTGTAAAAAAAGAACCCGGCTATGTTCCACGACCAACCGACAGAAGAGTAAATTTTACTCTTTATTTTCAGGATTATTTACCCAAAAACCCAACGTATAAAATGCACCTGAACCTGGTGTTCGGAACTGGTTTGCCTTTTGGCCCTCCTTCTCATGAACGCTACAAAGATACACTCCGCATGCCATCTTATAAACGTGTGGATATAGGCTTTTCTAAACAGTTAATAGCAGAAGATCAGGGTTTTAGAGCGAACAGCCCCTTCCGGCATTTTGAATCAATCTGGGTTACTCTTGAAGTTTTTAATTTACTGCAAAATAATAATACAGTTTCGTATCTCTGGATATCTGATATTAATAATCGTCAATATGCGATTCCAAAATATCTTACTTCGCGTCGTATAAACTTTCGTTTGATTGCTAAGTTTTGAAATTCAGGGACTTGGTATGTTATTTAATTAACAGGCTATGTATCACAGTTTTTTTATAATTTTGCAATCTGAAAAAAAATGAACTAAACTAATGATCAGTTTGGTTTGGTATTTATCATGAAACCTGATATTATGGACTTACTAAAGGGAAAAAATGCTGTTATTACAGGAGCTGCTCGCGGTATTGGAAAAACCATAGCGATTGAATATGCCAAACAGGGTGCAAACCTGGCTATTTCGGACCTGAAAATGGATGAAAATCTGGAAAATACAGCGAAAGAAATAGCTGAATATGGAGTGAAAGTGTTACCATTAGCTTCGGATGCAGCGAATTTTGATGATGCCCAAAAATTTATTGATACGATAGTAAAAGAATTCGGATCAATAGATATCCTCGTTAATAATGCAGGTATTACCCGCGATAAGTTATTGATGCGCATGTCGGAAGGAGATTTTGATATGGTTATCAATGTTAATTTAAAATCTGTTTTTAATCTCTCGAAAGCGGTTCAGCGTACGATGTTGAAGCAGCGCTCGGGGTCAATCATAAATATGGCTTCAGTAGTTGGTGTTGATGGAAATGCAGGACAGTCCAATTACGCTGCTTCCAAATCTGGCATTATAGGATTTACGAAATCTATTGCACAGGAACTTGGCTCCAGAAATATCCGCTGCAATGCTATAGCACCGGGGTTTATTGTTACCGAAATGACCGGACAACTGGATGATAATGTCCGCCGGGAGTGGCTCAATAAAATCTCTTTGAAACGCGGTGGAACTCCGCAAGATGTTGCTAATGCATCTGTCTTTCTTGGTTCTGATCTGTCAGATTATATCACAGGACAGGTTATGACCGTTGATGGGGGTATGCATAAATAATGATATTTTTTTGCTTTATTAATTCTATTATGATATTATTGCATAATTCCCTGTAATGATTAAGGATGAACTTTATTATCCCATCATTGCCTGATTATTTTTTAGCAAATGACATTTTATAGATTTTTTTATAACGTTGTCCACGGAAATCCTTATAAAGAAAAAACATAGTATTGTTGTTGACTTTGATTTTTTCTACAAAACGAAAATCCGGAATGTTAATATTTTTTCCCAGTTCACCGTTTTCAAGGTTGATTTTACAAATATGTTGTATCCCCTTGTCAGAAAATAATGCATAAATATTTCCATTGGAATGGTCGGTAATGAGTTTTTCTTCCCAGTTTTTGTTATGGTGAAAAGAAAGATATTTAGTGCTGACTTTTTCACCTTCCGGAGTGAAAATTTCCAGACTGTCATGCTGGTAATTCAGTATAACTATGGTATCATTCAGTGTGACCATAGGTGCAAAAACCGGTGCATAGAAAGCCATCTCTTCAAAACGTAAATCCGCTTCGGTGAAATCCTTTTGCCTGATCCTCCAGTAGAAATCACGATATAGCATATTCACGCCTTCAACACTAGTGATAGTTGAAAAATGAAAAGATTTATTTGCCTGATAATCAAAACGGTAATAATCCAATACCTGGTTTTTATGTCTGTAATATCTGACATAATAGTTAGAGCCAATTTGCCCTTGCACGGAGTTAATTTGCTTTTCAAAGTCATTTTTTGAATTGCCATAAAGCAGAAAAATATCATTTGATCCGGCAAATAGTTGAAAAGTAGAGTCCCGTGTGAATAAATGAACATTACCCATTTTGTCCTGATAAAGTCTGTCGGGTTTGTTTACCGGTTTTCGCAAAAGTTCCTTACCGGTATGGTCCATCAGGATCAAACAGGCGTTTTTTTGTCTTCTCTTTGGATAGGTAAGAAGCATCAAAGAATCACCATAAAAGGCATAATCGTATACATAAAGCGGTTTTTTTCCAATCAGATTTTTTACCGGCAAAGAATTTATTTCTGTAACGGGCAATTCTTTACTTTTTTGATTCATCAGAATCGTTATTTCTTTTGAAGAGACATTACCGATGAAAATGCTATGGCTTTGATAGTTCAGGTATGATATTTTCAGATAAACAGGCAACTGTTCAACCTTCAACTGGAAGGAACCCTCCCGGTCACTGCTTGTTCCGGTATCTGTTCCTTTAATATGAATATTTGCAGACGGAAGGGGTTGCCTGTTTTCAGAATCCAGAACCCGGCCTTTGATGATCTTTTGTCCGTACATTTGGCAGGAAAAAAGCAAAAGCAAAAACAGCGTAAATATCCTCATCATAGTATTGATTCTGATTGCATTATCATTTTTATTTTCAAGAGGGTTTAATCCTGGTCTGCTAACCAGTCAAAATATCCTTTGGTTTCGATAACAATAACTCCCCCGGTAAAATCTCCGTATTGTGCCGGTATTCCTCCCGAGTATACAGACATACTTTTAATGGCTCCGGAAGGAATGTGTACTTCACCACCTCTTTGTTTCATTCCATCGATGATGTAAACAAAATCATCAGCCCTGGAACCCCTGAAGTGAATCTTTCGTGTGCTTTGGTCCATGGAAAGATCTGTGGAAATTGATACTAAGGTAGCCTTAATGTCATTTTTGTTATTCATCATATCCAGTTCTTTACTACGCATGGTTTGGCGCATACCGCCATCATCTCTGATTAATGGCTCTTCATAACCTATAATAATAGGCCCGCCTAGCTCTTTGATGCCCATTTTTATTTCATCCAGTCTTGTTATCTGATCGGAATAAACGATAACATCTTCCATGATAACCTTCTGATATCCCACAAAAGTGACTTCAACATCATATTTGCCGGGATCAAGAGGTTTAAGCCAGAAACGTCCTTCATCATCAGACACATCGGCTACAATGCTGTTGCCTGTTTTTATTACAATGTGAGCTCCGGGTAATGTAATCCCATCAGAAGAATCAATGATTTTTCCCTGAATAGATCCCTGTCCTGATGCTTTAGTCAAACTTATAGAAAACAAGGAAATAAAGAATAGGGCTTTTAATGAATAACCAATTTGTTGATGTGTTTTTTTTGATGTGTACATGGCTTTATAGTTTTGGTTTCTGATACGAAAGTATCATCTTTAAAAGCCAATTAAAATACTGTAAAAGCTTAAGTAAAGGATCACTCAATTAACGGTTATTCGTTACAAGTTATCGGTATTTTTAATTATCCTGAAGTTTTTATTTGATATTTATGGAGCCAAAAACCGCATCTGCTTTAATGATAATTTTTGGTTGTTGCTCATTAAAATTCTGAGATTTGACTTCTGCCGTTCCGAAACCATTATTTG
Organism: Bacteroidales bacterium; assembly: GCA_021740245.1. Taxonomy (GTDB): domain Bacteria; phylum Bacteroidota; class Bacteroidia; order Bacteroidales; family PWNQ01; genus PWNQ01. The sequence goes on from JAIPAE010000051.1 coordinate 6,809, forward strand.
GTCTGTTGCCGGGCATGTTCACAGATCCAAATGCTGTGTTTGAAACTATCTTATAATTCATTCCGGGATCAATGATAATATGCATTTCGCCAAAAACGGCAGAAGCTTTGATGAAAATATCTTCCGGTATATTGATGTTTCTTAAATCCAGTGTTGCCTGGCCAAAGACCACAGAATATTCTTCTGTTTCCTTATCGAAATCAAAATTAGCTTCGGAAAATATTACAGTATTTTTATCTCTGTGTCTTGTTTTTCCTGTTAATACCAGTATTCCTATTATGATCAGCATTAAACTGAGAAAAACTTTAATTACAGGAATGTTTATATCTGTCACATTTTCTATGACTAATAGCGCTCCGAGGATTATCAGGATGCTGCCCCAGAAGGTGCCGGATGTTAAAAAATTACGCATAATAAACACATTTGGTTTTGCTTTCAAATATAACTATAGTTGAGCAAAAATCTTACTTTTGTGTGTTATTAATATAAGAATAATTCAACGTTTTGAGCCAGCTCCAAAAGCAAACCATAAGTGGCGTTAAGTGGACAACCTTGCATACTATAGTTAGTGCCATTACAGGTCCGGTATTGCTGTGGATAAAATCAGTATTTCTTGAACCCAATCAGTTTGCTTTTATCTCAATCATATTAATAGTAATAGGATTGGTTAAGTTGCTGGAGACGTTTGGTATCAGCCAGGCTATAATACAAAAAGACTCGATCACCAAAAAAGAAAGCTCCACGCTGTTTTTCTTTAATATTTTTTTTAGCATTTTTATGGGAATAATCCTTTTCTTCAGTGCACCACGAATTGCCATTTTTTATGAAATGCCTGAATTGGAGTCTTTCCTCAGATATGTAATTATTATCGCAATCCTGGCCGGGCCGGCATTGCTGTTCCGCGCGTTTCTTGAAAAAAAATTGTTGTTTAGGCGACTTTCAATTATCGATATGACAGGAAATATCATCCTTTTTATAAGTACTACTGTTTTTCTTATTCTTGATTTTGGTGTGCTGGCCATTGTTTTTGGTCATATATCCAGTGGATTATTTACAACAACTGCTATTGTATTTTCTGTTTTGAAATATAATGCCGCCAGAATCACGGTTTATTTTAAGCCTGCATTGCTCAGGCCATTTCTGAGCTTTGGGGTATTTGTTTCAGCAAAACAACTGCTCACTTATATAGCAAATCGTGCCGATGAATTATTGATCGGGTATTTTCTTACACCTGAAGTATTGGGTGTTTATCACTTTGGTAAAAACATGCTCGAAAAAATAAGAACACTCATGACTAAATCGTTTGGGAAAGTTTTGTACCCTGTTTTCTCAAAACTAAAGCACAATATTACCCGTCTTGGCCAGGCCTATCAGCAAATAAGCCGCTATATTTCATTTGGCGCTTTTCCGGTTTTTTCAGGCATCGCTTTAACAGCTCATTTGTTTGTTCCGCTTTTCTTTGGTGAAAAATGGTTGGATAGTGTTATTGTTTTTCAGGTGTTTTCTGTGTCTATGATATTTATGCTGTTAACGGCAAATATTTCCAGTTCATTACTTTATTCTCTTAATAAACCGAAAATCGTTTTTTTTATTGATGTTGTTTTGAATGCGGTTTATTTTATTGCTTTATTCATTGTTGCTAAAGAAGGAATGATACTTGTTTTAATTACTTACTCTTTATATGTGATATTAAAAACTATAGTTTTACAGTTTTACACCAATAAATATTTGAATTTAAGCATACTTCAATACATTGCTCAATTTAAAGTTCCTCTGATAGCTACTCTTGTAATGCTTATTTTTGTGTTGGGGTTTCAGTTTTTGCTGAGTGATCACCTCAATACTATTTTGATGTTTACCGTTTCTGCAATTATGGGAATAATTGTTTTTACTTTAATGGTTTATTATACCGATAAACAAACAATAGCAGATTTAAAGCGGGCAATAATAAAGGGAGAAATTAAAGCAGTAGATAAAGATGAATCCTAAAGCCAATATAATAGAAACGGTTATTAATCATCTGTGCCATTCCTGTGGTGCATGCAGTGGTGTTTGCCCCACAGATGCAATAGGGTTTTACGAAACTATTGCAGGCCACATTTTCCCGGAAGTGAACGAAGAGCAGTGTATTCATTGTGGGTTATGTCTGGATGTATGTTCCGGCCAGCATTTCAACAATACATTGATGCATAACCTACCGGAAGACCCGTTTACCGGAAACGTAAATAATGCATGGATAGGAAAGGCAACAGACCCGGCGATATTTGAAAACGGTCAAAGCGGGGGAGTGGTTACTGCAATATTGGCTCGTGCATTTCAAAGTGAAAAAATAAATACTGCTCTTGTGGTTGGCATGGATGAAGGAAATCCACCCAGGCCTTCGGTTCGTATTGCACGAAGCCCAATACAATTAATCAAGAGCCAGAAATCCAAATATGCACCCGTACCTTTGCTATCAGCCCTAAGAATACTGAAATATGAGGATTTTCCTGTCGCAATAGTCGGTGTTTCATGTCAGATACATAGCTTATACAATATTTTTGATAAAGTCAGTGGCTTTAGTCAAAATGTAGCTTTTGCGATCGGGTTGGTGTGTGACCGGGTGATGACTATGGCTGCCATAGATTACCTGGCAGAAGACTTCTCCAAAGAGATGCCTTACCAGTTTCACTACCGTGATAAAAAAGCAGGCGGTTACCCGGGCAACATTCATTTAATTGCAACTGATGGTAAATCTAAAATTAAACCCGCAAAACAACGTATGTTGATTAAAGATTACTTCACACCAGCTAGATGCCGTATTTGTTTCGATAAGATGAATATCTTTTCTGATATTACGGTTGGAGACCCCAATGGTATCAATGATGCAGATAATACCAATGGTGAATCTGTGGTTATCTGCAGGACTGATAAAGGGAGACATTTGATAGAAGAAGCGATTAAATCAAACATCGTGAAACTGAAGCAAATTGATTATGAGAAAATTATCGCAGGACAAAAAATCAACCGAAAGAGAATGGATTGGAACGCCTATGCGGAGGTATGGAAGAAGAATGGAAATAAAATACCCGATTATTTGGACAGAGTGAAACATGAGACTATTTTTGATATTAAAAACTATAAAAAATCAATTTATTACTCACTGAAGCTTGATGAATTTCAAACACGATCGGATTTACTTTTGTTTGTAAGGAAAGCTCTGAAAAAGAAACGAAACCGAGATTTGTTGAAACTCCCTGTAAAGATGATCAGGAAACTGGCAAAAAACGCTTAGTCAATGTAAATTTGAAAAATTATGCACATCGAAATACGCAAAGCCGGATTTGTAAATAAGGGTGCCCAGTTGATGCTTCGCGGCATACTACAGGAAATGCGCCGTGCTTTTCCTGATGCCCGTTTTGTGATGGCTCCGAATCCCAAATTGGCGCCTTACGAAGATCGCGCACGGATGGGGTTTTATCAAAAAGCATGGTATTGGCGGTATCGCAGACAATGGGGGAATTTAGCACGATACTTGCCGCAGAGAATACGGAAAATGTATGGGATTGTGATGGACAGTGAAATAGATGTAGTGCTTGATGCTTCAGGATTTTCTTATGGCGATCAGCATGATATAAGCAATTTGTTTGAACTGGCTGATTCGTGTAAGCGATGGAAAAAGAACAATACGAAGATTATTTTTCTGCCGCAGGCTTTTGGCCCTTTTAAAACGGCTAAAAGACAAAAACTCATGAAAACAGTAATCGAAAATTCGGATGCCATTTTTGTGCGTGATGAAGTTTCCTGGAAACATATGACAGACGTAAATGGCGAGCCACCACAACTAAAAAGAGGACACGATTTTACAAATTTGATTGATGGGTCTATTCCTGAGCACATCCATGATATTGAAGAAGATTATGCAATTGTGCCAAATTGGAGGATGACCAAAGATGGCAATAAAACGGATTACCTCAATCTTTTAAAAGAGGTTGTTGATTATATTCTGATAAAAGGCCATAAAGTGTTTGTTTTAGTTCATGAGGGTGTTGAAGATATGAAGATAGCCCATGAATTGAATAGCATGCTGGAGCATAAAATCGAGGTGATCAAAGAGGATGATCCTTTAAAAATCAAAGGAATACTCGGTGCCTGTAAAGGAACTTTTGGGAGTCGCTTTCATGGTTTGGTGAGTGCATTAAGCCAGGGAACACCATCACTGGCTACATCCTGGAGTCATAAATACAAAATGTTGATGCAGGATTATGATTTTGCTGAGGGGTTGATTGATCTGGATATTGAAAAAGAAGAGCTGCACAAAAAACTGAACCTGATACTTGAAACAAATGCAGCTAATGCCATACAGAAAAAGTTGCTGGAACGTTCGGATATCTTAAAAGCAGGAACGAAACAGATGTGGAACGAAATAATCGAAGTTATTGAAACCAAATCAGATAGCAGAATGTGAAACCTCCATGGCGAAAATTGTTTCAACACTCAGAGGAATGATTAATTGGGCTGGGCGATTAGGCGATGATGCGAAATGAGAGACTTAAGCGAACGAAGAGACTAAGAGAATGAGAGAATGGACAAAAGCAAACACAGAACACAGAACAACAATTTAAACAGATGAAACATCCATGATCCGCCTAAGGCGGAACACACACGCGCATGATTAAATGGCGTAATGAGTAATGCGATGATGCGATGATGTGATGATGCGAGAGGGCGAACTGAGCGAACTAAGCGATTTAGAGAAAAAGCGAACACCGAACAAAATTATAAACAGATGAATATACTGCATATTACATCCCTGTTGCCGGCCGATTTGCAAAACAAGCAGGATGAAAATGATATCCTGTTGAGGATAGCACAAAGATACAAGAAAGCATATCCGGAGGACAGACAGCAATTTATCATGGTAATACCATACTCAAACCGCTTGTTGGCCGATATGAAAAAAAAGTGGTCTGATTATTTTCAGTTGCGGAAAAAAGGAGGATTTCAACTTGATGATTTTCAGGTTCAGGTAATTGCAATGCCTTATTTTATGAAGGATGCCGGCATTAAACGACAACTGACTAAAATCGGTCTGAAAAATAACATTCATAAAGTCCGAAAAATTCTGGACGATTTCCAGCCTGACATTGTTCATGCGCATAACCTGAAAGGTAATGTCGAGCTGGCACAATTGCTGAGAGAAAAATACAGTATCCCTTTTGTTGCCAGCATGCGCAATGATTCAGAAGATGTTGTTAACCGGATATTCAAACGTAATCTGCAGCCTTCCGCTCTGATTTCTGTTAACCAATTTACCGTGAGTAAATATGATAAATTGGAAAATATCCCCGTAGAAATTATACCGCATCCTGTTGATGAACAGTATTTTGTTGCTAGTATCAGGAAGACAGATAAAAATAATCCTCGCTTTGTGAGTGTAGCCCGGTTATTGCCTCTGAAGAATTTTGATAAGGTTTTAATGGCTTTAGCAGATACAACTTTGGATTTTGTTTGGGATATATATGGCGACGGGCCTGAACGCGGCAATCTGCAAAAACTGATTTACGAAAAAGGAATGCAGGATAAGATAATCCTTTATGGACGAATTCCTTTTGACAGCGTTATGCGGAAGTTGCCCAATTACGATCTTTTTCTGATGCCCAGCTTTCCCGAAACTCTCGGGCGTGCTTATTTTGAGGCTATGGCTTGCGGTGTTCCGGTTATCGCTGCCAAACATACCGGCATTGACGGAATTGTCACAAATGAGAAAGAAGGATTCTTAGTTGATCATAATAGCCCTGAAGATATACGAGCCAGCATTAATAATTTTATCCGCTATGATGAAGCCCGGCAATACCAGATGAAACTGAACAGCTATAATCTTGCCCGTCGATATACGTGGAAAGAGAGCATGGAGAAATACAAATCGGTTTACCGGCAGGCAGTTAATGAAACAAAGCAGTAAAATATTTTTTTGACAAATGAGTAAAATTCTGCATATCAACAGCGAATACAGCAACCGTCCGCTTTACCGAAATTTGGTGAAACATCTGGATGCAAAAGGTTTTGAGCAGCATATCTATGTGCCTGTGCGAAGTGCTTCGGATATCGGTAAAAATCAAGCGGAAAGAACAAATAAGACAACATTTACCTACGCTTTTATTCTTAACCCTGCATTAAGGTTTCTTTATTTTCGTAAAACCCAAAAGATATACCGCGATATTTGTAAAACAATTAATGTTCAAAACATTGAGCTAATTCATGCACATACATTGTTTACCAACGGAGGTCCGGCATACCGGCTGAAAAAAAGGTTTGGTATTCCTTATATTGTCGCAATAAGAAATACGGATTTGACGATTTTCTATAAATATTTTCCTCATATCAGGAACTTTGGATTGAAAGTGCTGAAAAATGCATCGGCGATTATTCTGATGACCCCGGCATGGAAGGAAAAATTAAAAGAAATTATTCCTGAAGAAGACTGGCCCGGAGTTGACCAGAAATGCCGGATTATTCCCAATGCTGTGGATGAATACTGGTTGAAAAATCGCCCGGAACGTATTTTAAAAGCTAAAGCTGATAAAGTGGAAATATTGTATGCCGGCAGATTTATAAAGAAAAAAGGGTTGCAATATTTGATTAATGCGCTGGATATGTTGAATGAGGATAAAGATAAGTTCCGTTTGACTTTGATTGGAGGAGGAGGGAATTATGATAAAGAAATTCGATCCATGGCTGCTGATAAAGATTTTGTCAGGATTAAAGAACAAATGCCTAAAGAAAAGCTGATTGAAGAATACCAGAAGGCAGATGTTTTTGCCATGCCTTCGCATTCGGAGACTTTCGGACTTGTTTATATCGAAGCCATGAGCCAGGGATTGCCTGTATTGTATGCCAAAAATGAAGGAATTGATAAGCTGTTTGAAGATTTTACAGTGGGTACGGCTGCTGAACATGATAATCCGGAAGATATAGCAGCTAAGCTTATTCATATTGAACAAAACAAAGAACGATTAGCAAAGAATGCAGTGAACCAATCGACAAAATTCAGTTGGAAAAAAATATCTGAACAATATGCTGATGTATATTTGACAATTATAGAAAATCAAAAGGATGCCTGAGTACATAGAGCATAAAAACATATTATGGAAGAAATATCAGGGAGCTTTAATCCCTGAAAATCCGCCGCATGTGGATATAAATGTTTCTAATAAAGAGCAGCAGGAACTACTGAAGCAAAGTGGCGCCTGGTTTATGCGTTGGCCATCCGAATGGGATACAGACAAAACAATTTCCTGGTGGTATGTGATTAAAGATGATTTTCAAGGGATGCAAGAGCTTAGTAAAAACACCCGCTCAAAAGTGCGAAGGGCGCTGAAGAGACAAAAAGTGGATTTGGCTTCAGCCAACGAAATTGCTGAAGAAGGATATGAGGTTTATCAGCAGGCATTCCGGAATTACGATACATTTCTTAAACCAATGTCCCGAAAGGAATTTTCAGATTATGTGTTGTCGCTTAACGCTGATTACTGGGAGTTCTTTGCTTGCCGAAATGTGGAGGATGGAGCAATGACAGCTTACTCTCAAAATCTGGTTATGGACAATGCGGCAGAATACAAAATCATCAAGCTGCATCCGGATTATCTTAAAAACTATCCTTCTTATGCTTTGATCTATACAATGAATGAATATTATTTGCAAAAACGTAATCTGAAATATGTCAATGACGGGGCGCGTAGCATATCGCACCAAACGAACATTCAACAGTTTTTAATGGATAAATTTAAGTTTCGGAAAGCTTTTACAACCTTAAATCTGACATACAAAAAGCCTTTGAAGTTTGTTGTAAGTTGTTTAATGCCTTTTCATTCGTTGATCGGAAAAATAAAGGCTCTGCCTTTTCAACGATTAAGTACATTGCTGACCCAGGAAGCGCTGTATCGTCAAAATCAAAAATCAAAACAACAATGAATACCGGAAGACACTCTACTGTAGTAAAATTAGGCAGGGG
>JAIPAE010000052.1 GCA_021740245.1 Bacteroidales bacterium
TTGATTTTAAGTTATGCATGATAGAAGTGTTTTTGTGGTGAAATACACTTCTAATATATTGTATATCAATATAATGCATAACTTTTTTAATATTAAATACTAACATTTTTATTAACATTCCAAACCGCACAACACATTAGAAAATGAGTTTTATTATAACGGAAAATTTTGGAAAGTTACATTTTGTCCTGAATACGATGTGTCTTTTTGTTAGATGATAATTTCCTAAGGATCTATTGAATAATTTTCCGGTATCGGAATTCCGTTTTTATTATCTGTCCATAAAATACTGGTTATCCACCACCGTTTACCGTCAAAAATAAGCTGATAGCTGTTCATGCCTCGTTCACTGCCAAAATCCCCGCTTGCTTCGTAGCTTTGGAAAACATGTGCTATTCCGTTGTATTCATCAATTGTTTTTTTAAGTTCATATTCTGAAAAATCAGACTGTTGATAGGCTTGCATCCCCAGTCTTGCAAATTCTTCAAGGTTCATCGTGTGCAGGGTCTTTTGGCCATCCTTGTCGTGCGATAAATACATGAATTGAGCATCGGCTGCAAATAAAAGGCGAAAAGATCCCCAGTTGTACGAAGATTTGCTTTCACCGGAAATGAATGCCAAGGTTTCATTGATAATGCCATCAATGGTTTTAACGGCATTCGTATCCGGGTGTTTTATGCTCTGTGCCGGCATTTCGGACAGATTGAATATAAACAGGTACAGAATGATTAATCCTGAATACTTATAAATCTGTAAAAATCTATTTTTCATCCTCATAAATGATGTTTCTCATGCTGTTTGTTTTTAGATTGGTAACTATTCGGATCAGGTTTGTTAATGATATAATGTGAATATTTTTTAGTTAGTTAGTGTTTCCTCAGCCATCCCAAAACCAGGTGATTATCAATCTTCCATTTTCTACCTTTTTTGAAAAGATCAATGTTGCGTCGTGAATGTGCTAATGGTCCGGGGTTTTGTTGTATGATCTCTATTTGATCGTTAAGTACTTTTGAGATGATCGCTACGTGCCCGTATTTGTTAAATGTGGTTCCTTTAAAAACGATCAGGTCATTAACCTTTGGCATTGAGCTGCCCGGATTATGATACTGGATGAGGTTCCGCTCCGGGTTGATCTGTCCATCGGCTACTAAAGGTTCGAAAAAATCTTTGGCATGCCCGTAGCTGTTTGGCATTTTGTGATTTAAATGTTCATAGTAATATCTTTTGACAAATTCCACACACTGGTATTTCAGTCCAAGGTTATAGCCGTCAGAAGCAAGATTTCGTCCGGAAACATGGCCTATTTTTCCGTTGTAGTATACGTAAACATTATTCAGGCTGTCAACAACCTGACCAATTTTATAATTTTTTGATACCTTTTCAGGATTTAGCTTTGCTGCTTTTCCTAACCTTTGGTTAACTTTCCCGGTTTGTGGGCTTGTTGACGTTCCTATACTTTCGTGGATCCAGAAACCCGCGATAACGAGCAGGCTTATTGCAAAAACAAAGATTGTTATTTTAGTGCTCTTCATGGCAGTTTTTACTTAACGGTGATCTTGATTGAAATATTTAATAAAATTACAAAATTTTCTCATGTTTCTGACAGTCATAAAACAGAAAAAAAAAGGTTTGCATACTTCTAAAAAAACTCGATTGTACCGGAAAGAATCGCAGAGAAACCGGGATATTTTCCATCAGGACTTGATCAGGACGCGTATTTTCCAATGAAACTATATAAATTTGATTAGTTCTATGGGAGCGGAATTGTGCTCAATCATTGCTACTCTGACACCTTCAGAAGGTTTGGAAGGGTAGGAGATAACGCTGAACTTGCGGTCCAGCTCGTAATCCAGATGGTTTACTTCAAAAGCAAGGTGGTGACAGATTGTATTAGGGGATGCATTCGGGCTGTTCATGATTCTGTCTGTGTTGCTCAGATTTTATCATATAGTAAGCAATTATTGGTTTTGTTCGTATCTTTTGTGGTCGGGACAATTCTTATGTAAAATAACAAAGTAATGTAAATAATTTTTATCACTTATAAATGGAAGCAGTTTTAACTTCAGCGCTTCAGGCAAAATCACTTTTTTATTAAAAGCCATATTAAGATATTCAGTTCTTTAATCTGGTATGATAATTCGCTTTTATGATTCTGTATCGCTGACCGGGGAAAGTGAATTTAACATCCATTTTCACCTGGTATAATGCCTGGCCCGTTTTGTTAATTGTCAGCAGGCCCGAAGCTTTACCAGAAAACGGATAATATGAAACTCCCGTAAAAAAGCTAAGTTGTGTATTGCCGGATACTTCATATTATTTGCTTTGTTCAGGCAATTCTACTTCAGTTATGATCACAAGGTTTGTTGTATCGCAATCCTTTATGCCTTTAGAATTAGCGGGCTGGAGATGCAAAAATAAGACTGATTTGTTGCCGGGCTTGAACTTAGGGTTCATGTACATTGAAGCAGCAATGGTTTGGGTATGTTCAAAACTGACACTGTTAAAAATTATACCGGCAACAGGTTCAAGCAACAATACTTCATCATTACTGTAAATGGTTTTATACGTGTTTGATTTCATGTACAGGGGAGCATAAAGTGAATCCATATACTGCTCATGCTGGACAAGCTCAGCGGGTACCGGTATTTGATTTACAGAGTCAGGAGAAGTGGTTTGTGTATATAAATTAAAACCTAAAAAAGTTATAATAATGATATAAATTAGTTTCATGTTATCAGCGTTTGATATGAATGTTATTATTCCCTGATCATTTTATTTTTTTCCAACAGGTATATTTTCCTTCCGATGAGATATTGTGGGATCACCATCAGGAGTATTGCCAATATCAGTCCGCCATAGTAAAAATATTGCTCGATTTTTTCCGCAGGGCCGGTATTGGTCTTGTCTAATGCAATTATGTAGAATAACAACCAAATCCAGGAAACTATGGAAAAGCCGATATGGATCAGTAATCTGTTCTTTTTAAGCCTTTTAAAGCGTAGTCCGAATAAAGTGTATGACAGTCCTATCGCTGTCATAACAGGAATATATTTTAACCAAACGGATTTGAGAGGGCCCATGAAATTTGAAGACATGACAAAAAGCTGGGCCAGCATCATGAAAGAAAATATCGTTATGGCTCCGCCTAATATGGCAATGATCATGTCGATCTTTGTATTGGTGTTGTTTCGCATTTTGTGGTAAATTTAAAATGATTTTGTGGGTTATCAATGAATATCCGGTTTTACTGTTTTGTTTTACAATAATCCCGGGGTTTATCCGGGCATCATAATATTCCGTTTATCACAAAGGTTGTTGCTTTAAATTGGTGTTTCCATTTTAATTGAAGATTTTCCCATTCTCATCAAATAGTTTAAATGAGCTGTTAAAAAGGCCACCCGGAGTGATCAGCTCTTCAGGAGTGTATTTTCCAAGTGGTGGTTTTTTTGAATAATGCCAAAGCATGATGTCGTTATTGCGGAATATCAACCAGCGGGACCATCCGTGTTCGTTTGATAATGTCATCAGTATGGTGTTATCAAGCATTTCCTGATATTGATTTTTCAGGTCTTCAGGAACTTCCTCCAAAAAAGATTCCTGTGCTTTATCTGAAAATGATTTATCCCTGGTAAAATGGATTTTCAGTTCGCTTTCGGGATGTTCTTCCATATGGGACATCAAAAATGAGGCTTTATGAACGCGCTTCAGCAATTTGTCCTTTTGTTTTAGAAGTGGTTTAATACTGCCCGGCTTAATGTTGTTATCCATATTGACATAAAACACAATATGTTTATCTTCCGATTTGTCTTTCAGTTTGGCACTCCAGCATTCCCCGTCATCGGTCATATCCCAGTCCAGCGATCCTTTGCTTCCGATCATAGGTTCCGAGATATCAAAGTGCTTCTCAATCAGGTCTATTTCTTTACGGAGTAATCGTTTGAGTTCAGTATATTCTGATTTTATCCTGTTGAGGATATAACCCGGAAGATGTTCGATGGCTTTGTTTAGTTTATCCTCATTTTTTGCTTCCAGAGTTTTGTTGTTCAGGTGACCATTATAATTCAGGAACAAATAATAGGTAATTATTCTGTTAAAATCGTCCAGTTGATCATCTTTGATCATTTGAATCATGATATCTTCAAATTCGGATGTATATTCAGATTCAGCCATAGCTCTACCGAGCCTTCCGATATTCCCGTAATAATGATTCGATGCCGGGTCTTCAATTCTAAGAGCAATACCCATAAACAGTTCCGGAGTTCGGATGTTGATTTCCTCCAGCTCTTTAAGGTAAGTTTGTCGGCTTCCCCAGGCATAGCTTCCATCTGACATGCGACTGAAGCGATCGTTCATAATATTCATATGTGCCCTGATAAAAACATTCCAGTGCCCGGTTTCTGCTGCCAGGCGTGAAATATTCAACGCATGATAACGCGGACTTTGATCCATGCTGCATTGCCCAACAACATTTCGATGTCGCTTTAGGGATAATGCTTTTTCTTTTGACAGGTATTGGGCCACATATTCTTCAAGCTCATCGGAAGATGCATGATGGTTAATGGCATAATGATAAGCGTCTGACAACATATTGACAAATTCTTCTTTACCGGCCAGCTCCTGGTCGATGAAAATGAATCTAAGACTGTCCCATTTTGACCATTCCTCCCGGTATTCTTCGTATTCTTCATAATCGTCATGATCCGGTTTCGATGTTTTTGCATGAATAAAGTCAAGAAACAACTGTACACTGTCAGTGGTCGTTGTGTCGTCGTGCTGATAACGGCTTGCCCGCTCATCAACTAAAAATAAGTGAGTGCTTGTGTCGATCATAAACTCAGAATAACCTACCATCCGGTTATAATCTTCCGGGAGTTTTTGTTTTTTAAACTCCGCAGGAAAATAAAAGGCACTTACCGATTCCGCTGAATATTCACTTCCTTCCCAGTAATCGATGATCCAGGAGTTTTTTACTTTTTTATTGTAAATGTCAGGATTATCCTCTATTTTGATTGAATGCTCATTATCATTACCAAGCCTTATGGAGCTGTATTCAATTACTTCTTCATCTTTATAATTTTTAAAGCGGAATTTGACAATAACCAGGCTATCATCAACAGTTGTATTAGGATAATTGGCCAAAAATTCATCATAACCGATATTGTTTTCAAGGTCAGCCTTTGCTGCCTTAACATGATCGCCCGAATAATCTATATAATGCCCAATGGCCTGGTATTTTGAATAATAAACAGGAGAATGATCAAGTTCCCGGAAAGCCTGATTTAAGGAGTCTGCTTTTGACCTTAATAGCTCTAAATCTTGTTTGCTATATAAAAGACCGTTTTCATTTAGTTTAAACTCTGTGTTTTGACCAGTTGCCAGAATAGTGAACAGGAAAATAATAACTACTGTGATAATTTTTTTCATGATCGCTTGGTTTTACAGGTTTATCGTATTCTTATTATTTTCGATATGAATAGTTATAACTGTTTTGTATAAGATAAATTCAAATAATTTGTTAACTAAAACTATGCCAGAAAACAATAGATTTCTAAAGGGCATAGTTGATAACTGTGGATTGATCTTCAGGTTATATCTTTTCCGGGATATTCATGTATGAAGGAATCATTTTAGCTGTCAAAACACAGGATGCATTCATGCAGGGGTTTGATAAATTTAATGATATTTAATACTACAATATTATTGTTTTTCCATCCAATGGCCAAAACTCTTCAGTTTTTCTTCGTTGTTATTTATCCATTCCATTGCCTTTTCATTGGAGGACTTGCTGATATAGTAGCAAAAGGTATCGATATGATCGGATATTGCAATATCATAAAAGAACGGGACGTAAAAATCCCAGCATAAACCTTCGTTGGTTTCCTTTTTTAATTCTCCTAAAACGTTGAAAAATGAAGTAGTGTTATCAATAAATAATTCTTCTTCAGTTTTACCCTGGTTTTCTTCCAGGTCTTTTGATACGTGGAGCATTGAAAGCATCAATTCGGCTGCGTTGAATTCGGAGTCCAAATTGTCGGCATTGATATAAATATTGACTTCGTTAGGGTTATCTTCATTCTTTTCAACATCACCCTGAAATTGTTGTTGCAATAAATTATATGCAGTTTGTGATCGCTTGCTGTCAGGTTCCAGAAGTAAAAAGAAATATAATGAAAGCAGGCTTTGAACTTTTTGACTCTTATCAGACCTTATATAACCTAATAATAAATGACTGCTGCTATGACTGGTTTTTGCTTTTATAGCACTGAGCACTGATTCTTCAGCGTCTTCTAACTCTTCCATCTGGTAATAATTATAGGCTAAATTATAATGTAATAAATAATGATGGCCAAATTCCTTAATACCTTTTTTAAATAGCCTGATCGAGCGTTTGGTTTTACCTAAATAATCAAGACTTGAACCTTTTGTGATGTAAGCAGATAATGCGATGTCATCACCGTTTTTGATGACAACGTCACTGTGCCTGATGGATTTCTTATAATCCCCGGAATGCATATAGGTAAGGGCAAGTTCAGCGTGAGCTACCATTGATTCACTGTCTATCTCCAGGGCTTGCTTATAGGTCTCTATGGCTTTTTCATACTGGCCTTCGTCGTGATATTGAATGCCAATCTGGATAAGACTGTCAACCGTTTCTTGCGAAAAAAGTTGGATTGATGCAAATAATAAAGCGATTGTAAAAAACAGGTGTTTCATTGTGAATGGGTTTAGAGGTTTTGTTTTCCTTTATTTTTATGTATCCTTAATGGATATTATGATAAACCTTAAATTTAAAAATTGAGCGATGGTAGCTACTTGAGCGAACGAATTAATCATCCCAATCGACACATGGGCCACTGAATTTTAATGCTTATTGACGTTCAGTTTGTCATTCTTAAACAGAGAATTCCGCAAATTTTTCTTTTGGATATTCGTTATTTTCCAATTTGTGTTTGATAGTGGAGAATGCCTCAATCGTCAGGCGTATATCTTCGTCCGTATGATCAGCAGTGGGAATAAGTCGCAACATGATCACACCTTTTGGAACGACCGGATAAACCACAATAGATGTAAAAATGTCGTAATTTTCACGTAAATCGTATGTGATGTGTGTGGCTTCAGCCAGGGTACCTTTTAGGAATACCGGTGTAACGCAGGATTCGGTCACGCCAAGGTCGAAGCTGTTTTCACGCAGTCCTTTTTGCAGCTTATTGGTGTTATCCCATAGTTTTTGCTTATGTTCCGGTTCGCTTCGGATCATATCCAGGCGCTTCAGCGCACCTAACACCATTGGCATTGGTAATGACTTGGCAAAGATCTGTGAACGCATGTTATACATCAGGTAAGTGATGACCTTTTCGTTGTTAGAAGCGACAAAGGCGCCAATTCCGGCCATGGCCTTAGCAAAAGTCCCGAAATAAAGGTCAACTTCATCCTGAACGCCGTAATGTTCTCCGGTTCCGGCGCCTGTTTCACCCATAGTACCAAATCCATGAGCATCATCAACCAATAAGCGGAAGTTATAGTTTTTTTTGAGAGCTGTTATTTTATCCAGATGACCCAAATCACCGGCCATACCAAAAACACCTTCGGTGATTACCAAAATCCCGCCACCGGTTTCCTGGGTGATCTTTGTTGCACGCTGAAGCTGTTTCTCAAGTTTTTCCATGTTATTGTGCGGGTATACAAAGCGTTTTCCCATGTGAAGGCGCATGCCGTCCAGAATACAGGCATGGGATTCCGAATCGTATACGATAACATCGTTACGGTTGACCATAGAGTCGATAATGGATACAATTCCTTGATAACCATAATTCAACAGGTAGGCTGCTTTTTTATGTACGAATGCTGCCAATTCTTGTTCCAGTTGTTCGTGGTATTTGGTTTGACCGGACATGGCTCGTGCTCCCATCGGATAAGCCATGCCCCAGTCTTTGGCTGCTTCGGCATCCGCTTTTCTTACTTCCGGGTGATTACCTAAGCCAAGGTAATTGTTTACGCTCCAGACTATCTTTTCTTTGCCGTTAAACTTCATGTGGTTCCCTATTGGTCCTTCTAACTTCGGAAATATGTAATAGCCGTGTGCTTCACCGGAATAGTTCCCCAAGGGGCCAAGGTCGTTGTTGATTTTATCAAATATATCCATGATTTTCGTTTAATATTTGTCCTACCTTTATTAATATTGCGCAAATTTAGCAATTAATCTCAATTGTCAAAGCGGGGATTTTAGTTAACAAACCTAAATTATTTATAAACCGATGATTAAATCTATAACAACCATAAGAACCCTTTATGCTGATGTGGATAAGATGGGATTTGTATATTACGGAAACTATGCAACCTATTATGAGGTAGGCAGGGCCAATGCTATGCGTGAGCTCAAAACCAGTTACAGAGAAATGGAAGAAAAAGGCATCCTGATGCCGGTGCAATTCATGGTGTGTCATTACTATAAACCAGCACATTACGATGAATTGCTGACAATAACAACTGTGGTCAATGAAATGCCAAAAGCGCGGATGGTTTTTGATTATGAGGTTCATAATGAACAAGGTGAGTTGCTCAATAACGGGCAAACCTCACTGGCTTTTCTGAATAAAGACCATAATCGCCCGCAGCGTATTCCGGATTGGTTTGCAGAAATACTGAAACCGTATTTTAAGCAGTAGTAAATGATATCAAGACATATAAGATCATATAAGAAAAATTTCTTCGTTATCCTTCAATTCCCTTCAATGTCTTCTATGGTTCATTAAAAAACCATGGCATTGAGTGTTTATAACCATATAAGACATATAAGATCATATAAGAAAAATTTCTTCGTTATCCTTCAATTCCCTTCAATTCCCTTCAATGTCTTCTATGGTTTATTAAAAAACCATGGCATTGAGTGTTTATAACCATATAAGACATATAAGATCCTATAAGAAACTCCGGTATCCTTCAATGACTTCAAAGCCTTCTATGGTTCATTAAAACCCATGGCTCTATTCATAAGGTTTTATGCTTCTTTAAAATATTTTTGGAATGTATCCATAAAAACCTTGTGAATACTATGATTTGTGGCGATGATTTCTTTACCAAAGATATACTGATCTTTTCCTGAGAAGTCGCAAACCACTCCGCCGGCTTGTTTGACCAGAAAAGCGCCGGCAGCGACATCCCAGGCATGGAGGCTATATTCAAAAAATGCATCAAACCGGCCACAGGCAACGTAAGCCAGATCAACGGCAGCAGACCCCAGCCGGCGGACCCCGCGTGTATTACGCAGCAGATGCTCAAACAATTGCAAATACACAGGCATCCGGCTGTAATCGTAATAGGGAAAGCCTGTTGCTAAAAGACTGTTATTTAGCGTTGAGGTTACTGTTACCCGAACAGGTTGCCCATTCATATAGGCCGGAGCACCTTCCCAACTGTAAAAACATTCGTCACGTACAATCTCATATACAACTCCAACCACTGTCTGCTTGTTGCGTTGTAATGCTACACTGACCGAATAAACCGGAATGCCGTGAATATAATTGGTCGTTCCGTCCAGCGGGTCAATGATCCAGGTATATTCCGCTTCATGATTATCCATCGTATCTTCCTCCGTGATAAATCCCGATTTCGGTAATATGCGCTTAAGACCTTCGGTGAGGCGCTTTTCGGATGTTTTATCAACATAGGTAACATAATCATGCAAGCCTTTGGATTCAACCTGTTGATGGTTCAACTTCAGATTTTCCTGACGGATAAAATTACCGGTTTCACGTATAACCTTTATAGCATGTTTACATATTTTTTCAAGTTCCATAAGCTTTGTTTTTTTTGTGCCTTTTATGAAAGAAAATAATTCCAACAACTCCCAGAATCATAAGTATCACAGCAATAATTTCGGCCTGCGTAATTTCATGATTTCCAATTTGAAAGGTGTTATTCACTCTGATTTTTTCGATAAGAAACCGAGCCAAACCGTGAAATAAGAGAAAGATGGAAAAGAGGACACCATGAGCCTTAATTTTCTTTCTGGATAACCAAAGGCCGAGAAAAATGATCAGGTTCATGGTCGTTTCATAAAACGGGGTAGGGAAGACCGGTTGTTCCAGTACGTGGCAGTAGTTACCCTGGCAACCTTGCAGTTTTATTCCTTCATTGATCACATTATGCGGGTAATCGAATGCCCACATCCAGTCGGGTAAAAAGGCCAGCCATTCGGGTTGAGGTTCGTTATTAACCACGCCCCAGCAACCGTCACCGGCTGTCATACAACCTATACGCCCAATGGCATAGGCCAGAACGATGGCTGGTGCTGCAATATCCATAATGTAAGGTATTTTAATATGCTTTTTGCGGCCATACCATACGACAGCCAGTGCACCAAAGATCAAACCACCAAAAAAGGTGAGCCCGCCGGAAGAAAACAATGACCCTAACGGATCGGACAAAAATTCCTGCCAGTTTTCCAACTGATGGAAAATCTTGGCTCCCACAATCCCTGCCAGCGCTGCAATCAATAAAAATGTTCCGGCATATTCCCGGGCATGAACAGGTATTTTTTGTTTTTTTGGCTCTTTTAGCTTTTTTTTCTCTTTATCAATGTAAGTAAATAACGTAAACAGTAAAGCCAGAAGAATTCCTGCAAGCCAACTGCCTTTAAGAGAAAACATAAATTCCTGAAGCGATTCCCCAATCTGGTCGGGAATGATAAAAATAGCCAGAAATTTATAACCTATCAGAAAACCAAAGAGTGCGGAAAGGATTAACTCTGAAGTAGTAGCCGGCTTTCCGATTGTTTCCTCTTTTAGGTTTAGTGGTATCAAACCCAGATTTTCTTTTCGGCTTAATTCATGACGTATAACCAGGTAGGCAGCAATAAACGCCAGTGCCATCATAGTGCCATATGTTGGTATAGGCAGTGTGATATTACTATTGAAAATGTCTGATAATAAATGACCTAATGTGGGGTACATATTTTTTTATTCAAGGATGAAACTTTCGTTATTCAGCTTTTCCAGTTTAACTGTTTCAATTGTATTTACCTTATGTTTATCATAAGGCTTTTTTACTTTGATGTAATTCCCGGTCCAGCCTTGCATATATTTTCCATGTAGGTTGGATTCCCATAATACATGCCCGGTTTTACCTTTCTGTGATTCGAGAAAGACTTTACGCATCCGGGTGGATATATCATGCATTTCAATGCTGCGTTCTTTCTTTATATTTCCGGGAACTTTCTCTTTCATATTTTCTGCTTTAGTATTGGGACGGCTGGAATAGGTGAAAACATGTAAATAGGAGACAGGCAATGATTTTATGAACGAGGCAGAGTCCCGGAAAAGTTCTTCCGTTTCGCCGGGAAAACCAACGATCAGATCAACTGCGATGCATGCATCCGGCATTACTTGTTTGATATAATTCACATGTCGGGAAAAGATTTCACGGTCATATTTTCGGTTCATGCGTTTTAGCATGTCATTATTGCCTGATTGAAGCGGTATATGAAAGTGGGGCAGGAATTTTGATGATTTAGCAACAAAGTCAATGATATCTTTATTCAATAAATCTGGTTCAATACTCGATATACGATATCGCTCGATGCCTTCCACTTTTTCAAGTTCTTTCATCAGCTCAAAGAACTTTTCTCCATGGTTCTTGCCAAAATCTCCTATGTTTACACCTGTGAGTATGATTTCTTTAACACCCGATTTCCCGATCCGCGAAGCAGTATTAATGATCTCTTCGATGTTGGAGCTCCTGCTTTTGCCTCTGGCATAAGGAATCGTACAATATGTGCAAAAATAGTCGCATCCGTCTTGTATCTTCAGGAATGAGCGAGTACGGTCCCCGGATGAATAAGCTGATTTGTAGCTCATATCTTTCATGATATTGGAATCATCAACATCAATCAGATTTTTGAAATCATTGTTAAGGTATATACCGGGAAGTCTGTATTTTTCACGATTTCCCATCACAATGTCCACCTCAGGCATTTCCATGAGTTCATGAGGGCGTAACTGCGCATAGCAACCAATGACAGCTACAGAGGATTTTGGGTTTAGCTTTTTGGCATGACGAATGGCTGCACGTGTTTTCTTTTCAGCATTTGCTGTTACACTACAGGAATGTATGACGTATATGTCGGCTTCTTCTTTGTGTGTGACCTGTTCAAACTCTTCCGGCGAAAACATCCGCGAAAGAGTAGAGGTCTCAGCAAAATTTAATTTACAACCGAAAGTTTGAAAGGCTATTTTTCGCTTTTCCATTTGGCCAAATTTATAACAAAATATACCATACGCAAATTTATCTTTAAACAAGCAGGGAAAGCAGGCGTTTTGTAAATCCTATGTATAAAAATAATATATACTGAAAGTCTTTAATAGCTGTTTATGAAGGTTTGAAAAGTGCCTTATTAGTAATTCCGGGCTCCAAAAATAGCCGAACCAATCCGGATCATTGTGCTTCCTTCTTCAATGGCTACCGGGTAGTCGTTGGTCATCCCCATGGAGACTTCCTTAAAGTTTTGATCATCTGAAAAGTGATCTGACTTCAGGCGGTCGAAATATTGTTTTAGCTGTTTGAATTCCCGTCTTACCTGCTCCATGTCTTCAGTAAAGGTGGCCATGGCCATTACACCATCCAGGCGGATATTTTCAAGATTTTTATAAGCCTCAGACTCCAGCATTGATTTCACCTCTTTCCAGTCAAAACCAAATTTAGTATCTTCCTCTGCAATATGAAACTGCAAAAGACATGGAATAATCCGGTCATATTTTTTTGCCTGTTTGTTGATCTCTTTGAGTACTTTATAGCGGTCTGCCGAATGGATCATACTGACAAAGGGCGCAATGTATTTAACCTTGTTGGTTTGCATATGGCCAATAAAATGCCATTGGATGTCCTTTGGCAATCCGGGTTGTTTATCCTTTAGTTCCTGTGCTTTGTTTTCGCCAAAAATAAGGTGCCCGGTATTGTATGCTTCCAGAATATCTTCAGCTGGCTTGGTTTTGGAAACTGCCACCAGCCTAACATGTTCCGGTAGCCTGTTCTTGAAATTTGTGATATTTTCTTTGATAGAACTCATGACGTTTTTTGCAAAATTAAAAAAAGAAGCTGAGAAAAATCCTGCTTATTGCAATTTGTACTTTGCAAATATTATATAACAATGAGCTTCTTCATGTTTTGTTTTCCGCTATCTGTTTGTATTATAACAAAATAAATGCCTGGCTTGAGGTTGGCAATAGATATAGCCTGGCCAGATCGAACAGCTTTCAGAGTTGACAGGACAATTCCTGTTGGAGAAATCAAAGATATGGTGACCGGTTTTTTGTTGTGTTGAATAAAAACCTGGTTTTCAGCAGGATTAGGGAAAAGGATAAAGGATTCGGAAGCTTTCACTTTAGTGTTGACGTTGGCATAATTATATTCAAATGCGCCTGCATCATAACCTAAGCCAATCGGGCGTGGATCATAAAAAAAGTCATAGTAAATACTGTCATTATCCAGGTTAATTCCGGAGTCAATTGCCGGGCTGTTATTAAGGAGTGTGAAGTTAAGACTGTCCACATTAGTGAATTTAAGGTAATCGATGTTCCGTGTAAAGATGTTATGTGAAATATTAATAATCAGCGATGTATCCAACTCGAACACATAAGCATCTTCCGGCCCGTGATAAGTGTTCAGGCTGTCGTAATAGTCGTAGGCGCCGGGATCAATAATAATGTTGTTTTGAATTCGATTTCCGGTGCTGTAAACAGAGTCGATATTAAACCGGATACCATCGGATTTTGGTCGGATAATGGTATTGTTAAGAATGGCAAAAGAGCTGTCGGGAGGCAGAATAGCCCGTTTGCCGAGGTAAATTCCATGTTTGGCTATGTTAGGTTCTCCCGGTTTATAAGTTTTCCCAGGCTCGACGATAATATTGTTAAAAATACGTTGGCTGCCGGTTCCGAAAAATTCAATCCCGTTGCCTTTGCCGTATGCAATAAGGTTGTTATAACAATCACAGGCAGAACCTCCGCCGTTCAGGATGCCACTCATCTGGAAATTGTGTCCTTCCTGGCTGTCATAAAAAATCCGGTTATTGTAAATATGACAGTCACTGAGTGCTGAGCTGACTTGTAATCCATCCCAGCCGGTATATCTGATCAGGTTGTCGTGGATATGGACTCCGACTATGACATGAGGCATCAGTAAAGTGTCTTTGCCGTTGCAGTTTACTACCTTGCCTGTAAAGCTCGAGCTTCCGATATACATGCCTTCTGTGCCGGTATGGTGAATATAGTTGTGATGAATGTGAATGTCCTCCATCAAAAAACTATCACGTGTAGCTGTAAATGAACATCCCGGTTCGGTTTTGCACATGATACCCGCAATTTTCGTATGAGCAATTTCCACATGATCGATTTCAAAGAAATTACTTAAATTCGAAATACCAATGCCAGCACCATTACTTACCCCCAATATGCGGATGCCGTATTTTTTTTGTCCCGTAAAATGAATGTGTTCGCAAAAATTGAAGCTAACCCCGAAATAATGATTATTGTTGATGATCACTTCACCGTTGTAATTAGTGATTGTCACCGGAGAGTCCTGCTGTCCACGGATATTCTTTATAAACAAGTAGTCGTAATGTCCGGCTTCCAAAAATATGGTATCTCCTGGTCCAACCGGTGCAACAGACGGTTCGATATAGGTTGTTGTGCTGTCCAAATATATGTTTTGCGAGTAGAGCTTGCTGAACAGCAACAGAATTATGATCATTAAAAGA
>JAIPAE010000053.1 GCA_021740245.1 Bacteroidales bacterium
ATATCTTATGCCAAAACATTGGTACTGTTGTGCTTGTGGGAGCCTCTTCCAAAATCAAACCGCTTGAACTAAAGGCTGATATTCACTCGATCGATAAACCCAAAGCCGACAGCAAAATAGCTGATGTCGTTAAACTTAAAGAGAGCGATAAACCATTACAACTTCCCGAAAATAAAACCCTCGCAGACCAGCAGACAGAACTAAAGAATTCGTTGCTGGCTTCTTTCCATTATTTTAAATCTGCTGCTTTGGATGAGATTTCAGCTTACAATGATAGTACGCTGGATAAAATCAAGAAAGCCATCCATGATACAGCCAAAAAGATACAGCAAATTAATCAGGACACAAACAGCTACGAAAGAGCCAAAACATTGTTGAAGATCAAGCAAAACATGCTCAATACGATTG
Organism: Bacteroidales bacterium; assembly: GCA_021740245.1. Lineage (GTDB taxonomy): Bacteria > Bacteroidota > Bacteroidia > Bacteroidales > PWNQ01 > PWNQ01. Next base: position 409 of record JAIPAE010000053.1, read on the forward strand.
GTAATTTGTTAATTCAATATCGTGATCAACAGCTTGGCCAACAAAAAGAACTGATCGAGTCCGAACTATCCGGGTTAATCGAAACAACACAAAACCTAATAGATCACCAGGACAACCATATAACAATCTTTATTTCTGCCGAAGCGCTAAAAGCCAAACCAAAAGATCCATTAAAGGTAAGATCGGCAAAATTTAAAAAACGCCTCTTATACAAAATAACAGGGAAACAACCATCGGTTAAAATACCCTATAAAGAACTCATTAAACAGTCGTTCCCCCTTACCACTCAAAAAGCATTAAACATTATTCTGGAAAAATGGGGCATCATAAGTGGGCAGTTTATTGTTGAGCTCCAAAATACCATCGAAAAGCTGGACAATAATTTCAAAGGTTTTATTGAGGCAGACGCTCAAAATCATTCCAGCGAAGAAGAGCTTAAAACCCGGTTATTAAAGGATGTGCTGGATAAAATTAAAAGCCTTAAGACATCCCAGCATAAATCCGTAGAAAATCTTATTCCTTTTGCACAGGAAATCATTTTTGATTCCCTGAATGATATTTCAAAACAATTAGATGATTATTACAGCTTAAAAGGAGCAACAACTGATCATTCCAATAACAAAGACCTGAGAAGGCGGCTGAGATGGCTTGCCGGGATTCCGGCCAAATGGAAAAGAAACCAGGAACTTTTCTTCAATTCAGCCATACTGGATACTTATCTATTAACTTTTTCCACGCGTATTCAAACCATCTTCAACGACATTAGTTATGAAACAGAACTAAAGCTGAAGGATCGTATTGAGAAAAAACAGCAGATAATACTCGATCAGGTCAATGATCTGTTGATGCATAAACCGGAATCAAACCTTCAGATGGAGGAAAATCTGGACTTTGATTCCGATAGTTCATACTATAATTTTTTCCGCACGATTCTGGATTCCGCAAGTAAGCGTATACGGCTTGGTTCGCGCCTGTTTCCAAACGGCATAACATTAATGACAGAAGGATCATTTAATGAATTTCATGAACGTCAATATTCCGGAATAAACACTGCCAGATTGTCTGTCAGCCGTCTGATGGATTATTTAATACAAAATGAATTAATTGCACCATTACAGGACCTGACACAAAAGGTACCTGTCAAAATTATACAATATAATAAAATCATACGGGAAGAAGTAAGGCTTTTGGATTTTACACTTTCAGAAAAACAAAACAAATTCAGCGATGAATATATCTCTGACTTTATCTACAAAAGAAGTCAAAAAATAAAAGATACCATCGAAAAAACTCAAATACTGACGAATGAAACTTTACTCAAGTTACGTGAACGCATAAGTTCCTTTTCCAATAACTTACAATTTGCAGTTTTCAGTCACAAAGCCTTTCATTCGCGGCAATATATATTAAACCATGAACGAAAGCGCCGTGACATCCATTTTCGAAAGTTTTTATATAAAACCTGGCAGCAGTTAATGATCACTGTTAGTAAATTTTACTACAGACGCAGCAATAGCATTTTAAGAGCAAAACTACTAAAGCAAAACAAACAAAAAGAAACAACAGAAGCAGAGGATATTCTAAACATTATTGAAGCTTCGGAAGGGAATAGTGATGTCATTAATAGTCTGCCTTTTTATTATCGCCAACTATTTTTGAGAAAGCAAAATTATCTGATGGATTTTAGTGTAGGACGTGAAAAAGAATTAGAAAAAGCCAAAAAAGCATTAACCCGCTATCAGTTTGGATACAAAGGAAGTATCCTTATCCTTGGCGAACGATATTCCGGCAAAACATTCCTGGCGCAACATATCATCAATAAATTAATGTATAAGAGCAATTTTATCCTCATTTATCCTCCGCATGCCGGTTCTGTTAATAGAAATGACTTTAAACAGACATTAATTTCAGCTACAGATAAGAGTGGTGAATATGATGATATCTTTAGTGATCTACCTGCCAATTCCATTATCCTGTTTGAAGATATTGATCTGTGGTGGGAAAGGACTGTTGACGGTATGGAAATCATCAGCTTGATCATGAAGCTTATTCAACGATACGCAAACCGCTACATGTTTCTGGTGACAGCAAACAAACATACCTTTTATTTAATTAACAAAATTCAAAAGATTGAACATCAGTTTTTGAGCATGATTGATTGTGAACCCATGAATGCCAGAGATTTGGGTAAAGCAATTATGTTAAGACATGAATCCGGAAGTTTAAAATTCAAGCTCGGAAGGCAATCCGAAAACCAGATAAAGCCGTGGGTTAAAGCTCGACTTTTTTCAAACTATTTTACTTATTCCAGAGGAAATATTGGTATTGCCTTACGCTCATGGATTCAAAATATTACTCATTTTGGTAATGGGATTATTCAGATTAAAGAACCTCATAAACCCGATCTTGAAAAGATAAACAATCTTGAAACAGACTGGTATATTGCTATTGTGCAAATTATTCTTCATCGAAGAGTTACAGTAGAAAAATTCAGCCGTATTATGCGTATTCACCGGCAACAAGCTATAAAACAAATTGAAGCCCTTTACCTTGCCGGCATTCTTATTGAACAGGGTAAAAAAGTTTATGAAGTTAATCCGTTAATATATCCTCACTTAATAGATAAATTAACAGAATTGAAAATTATATGATTATCAGCGAAATAAACACATACTTCTCTCATACAGCAGTTTATTTTTTCCTCTTAATTGCTGTAGTCTTAATTGCCATTTTCCGAATACTGCATTTTTTTATTCCGGTTTTGCCATTAAAGACAAAGACACAATTACGTATCCGAAAAACAATTCCGGTTATTGAATTCACAGCATGGCTTGTTTTTCTGATCTGGGGAATCAATTATTTTATCCGGTTTAATATTTATTTTGCTACAGGCTTAGGCTTAATATTATTGCTTATCATGTTTTGGTTTGCCTGGTATGCTCTTCGTGATATGATCGCAGGAATTATTATTAAATCAAACAGAAACCTCAAAATTAATGACAGTGTGCATGCTGCCGGATATCATGGAAAAATTATTCGTTTTGGGTTTCGAAATCTGGTTTTGGAAACTGAAAATGGTAAAAACATTTACCTCCCTTATACGATGCTTATTAAACAAGAACTCATTCGCTCCCACCCATCTGATAAAACATTGAGCCATTCATTTGAAGTATCCACTTCTAAAGACAAAAGCATTGAACAAACAATAGAAGACATTCGACTAATCCTGCTTTCACTTCCATGGATATCTCAACTTAAATCACCATTTATACGGTTTGAAAACGAAAATGATAATTCATATGTATTCAATGTTACAGCTTATAGCATAGAAAAGCACTACTTTATTTTGATAGAAAAAGCAGTTAAGGAATCTTTTAAAGCTTAAATCCCAATCTTATTCCTGCCATCACGCTCAGGCTCATAGGCCAGTCCAGTTCATCATAAAAAAACGGTGATAATTCATCGTTTGTTAAGTGCTCAAATTTTGAGTGTATCGACTTATAACGAACCCCCACCCCAATATAATAATCCATAATAGCATCAGAACCGGACAAGAACTGCGATTCCCAACCCACCAGCAAATGCGCTGCAGCAACATGTTTGTGTGTGATAAAATCCACCCGCTCAAAATAAGCCCCGTTTTGCCGGCTTATCTCCCTGTCCTGCCAAATATTACCATATTTATACATAACATCCAACGCCACATAACTTCGTACAAAATCAGGGCTTGATTTACGTTCCATAGCTTCATTCCTGGTTAGAAAATACCGACGCAGCTGATTCCGGAAACGTACGCCATGATACGATATTTCTTCATCCATCCAAAAATAGTAGGTTCTGTTCCAGGTTACGTATCCCAGTTCATGCTGTAACTGCATCTTTCCCCCTTTCAGCGGATAGGAATAGGCAAACTGAAAAGCAGGCTCATATTCAAAGAATGCTGTCAGGTGAAGCTTAAAATATCTTGCATTATTGATCGTATCTGAAAAACCTTCCTTTTGAACATATTGCCTGTCATAAGCTATACTATTGGTTGACTGTGCCGCTGTTTCCACCCATACAATGACAAAAAATGTCATTACAAATACTAAAATTCCTTTCCGCATAATTTAATCGGGATTTATTTCTGATAACTTTTGAATATTCATCAAATCAGTGATGTCATACATTATTAATCCGTTTTCCCCCACTACCATCAAAAAATCATCATGAATGATAACATCAAAAGCATCCACATTATTCAACTGATTGAATGGCACGAGCTGGTTATTGAGAGGATCTGCCAGATTGCGGATATCATATAAGTCAATCCCCTCACTTCCCTTGCATAAGAAAAGAGTCGTATCTTTTAACCCTAACCCAAAAGGACTGAAGTCCAGCTGATAGGCATGTTGTGTATAGACATTGCTCATATTACTCACATCCAAAATTAGTAATTCATTGACCGACGATGTATTCCATCTGCAGGAACTGGTCGTTCGAATCGTGGAAAACGCCACGGTATCATTGGCAACTACCGGATCGCAACTCAGCAAATGCTGAATCATAGTTACTTCCTGAGGGTTTGTTGGATCATCAATATTATAGATATACACAGCATTGGTGGAGCCGATATATAAATGGTTTTTTAAACCGAAGATGGTTTCTATACTTCTCCCGATTTCCACATCCTTTGAAAACACTGGCTTTTGGGGTTTTGAAATATCAAAAACCTTTAAATTGCTACCATCTACCGCGTATAAGTAATTGTTGACAATGGTCATCCGGGCCATTGAGCCGCCTTTACCGGACCCTGCAGTTTTGGTATCTGTATCTACCATAGAGCCTTCTTCACAGGAAAATAAAATAGCTATAAGGCTGATGAATAAAAAGACCTTCACGGCTGTATGCATATTTTTTATCTTCGACATTTCGGATCCTCCAGCATTGCTTTTTCCCAGCCAACAACCATGCCTTTTGTTGTGTCCACACACTCAAAGTCACCCGTTACATGGGCTGGATACATTTGATTATCAACCGGATATACGTTTTTAACTCGTTCAACGTGGGTAATATTCTGAACATCGGTAATATTGAAAACTACCATGTCCGTGAGGTTATCTGCAAACAAAAAATTATTTTTAACGGCTACATCTTTAACACCCGGTATGCGAATAAATGAAACTTTTGCCGGGTTGGACGGCACTGAAATATCAATGACATGAACACCTTTGCCTTTATCCGTAAGAAACATATAGTTATAATACCAGTAAATCTTTCCAGCATCTTCCAACGGTTCCACACCTTCCACGGAAACCGTCAGTGCTTTATCCGGTGACATATAAACAGGCCTGTAGCCTTCCACCTTCCCGGAATCTTCTGCTTCTGTTTCCCGCTTCGTGCAGCTGAGTATTAACGCCATCAATAAAAATAAAACGACTGGCTTTTTCATAACAAAGGTTTGTATTTTTTCAATTCATAAAAATACATATTTATTCAATACATTACAAATAAGATTTCCGGTTTGCAAGGTTAAGTTTTGCGTTTTATTTACGTTAAAAAAATTGAGGGATAATAATCCGGGCAAGTTTATTATATTTTATAATTTAGCAAGCCAATCGAAAAAATCAAACTCATGATAAATCATCAATTAACAAACCCAAAAAGCATAGTCGTAGTTGGCGGCTCCAATGATATTCATAAACCCGGTGGAAAGGTACTGAAAAACATAATAGAAGGTAATTACCAGGGAAAGCTTTATGTGATGAATCCCAAGATGGATGAAGTACAGGGCGTCAAAAGTTACAAAGATGCCACCGAACTTCCGGAAGTTGATCTGGCGATCATAGCCATTGCGGCAAAGCATACATTAGCTGTTGTGGAGACTCTCACCGAACAAAAAAATACCAGGGCATTCATCATATTATCAGCAGGCTACAGTGAAGAAAGTGAAGCGGGAGCCGAGCTCGAGCAAAAGGTTGTGGATGCTGTCAACAAAGTGGATGGTTCATTAATTGGACCGAACTGCGTTGCGGTTTTAACCCCTCATCACCACAGTGTATTTACAGAACCTATACCGGAACTGGATCCTGAAGGAGTGGATTTCATCTCCGGTTCGGGAGCCACTGCTGTGTTCATACTGGAATCCGGCATTCCCAAAGGGCTGAAATTCTCCAGTCTATATTCTGTTGGCAATAGCGCTCAAATGGGTGTGGAAGAGGTTTTAAAACACATGGATGAGCACTTTGATCCGCAAAAAGACTCTAAAGTAAAGCTACTATATGTAGAGAACATCGATAAGCCCCAGATGTTGCTCAAGCATGCTTCCAGTTTAATCCGCAAAGGATGTAAGATAGCGGCTGTAAAAGCAGGCGCATCAGATGCAGGCAGCCGTGCCGCATCTTCCCACACGGGTGCTCTGGCAAGCAGCGATGCCGCTGTGGATGCATTGTTCCGCAAAGCCGGAATTGTCCGCTGCTATGGACGTGAGGAACTGATCAATGTGGCTTCCGTGTTTATGCATCCGGAACTGAAAGGTAAAAATATTGCTGTGATCACCCATGCCGGTGGACCGGCGGTTATGCTTACCGATGCCTTATCAAGTGGCGGGCTGAATGTCCCTCCCATTGAAGGCCCAAAAGCCGAAGAACTGAAAGAACAACTCTTCCCGGGCTCCTCGGTAGCCAATCCAATCGATTTTCTGGCGACAGGTACCGCTGAACAATTGGGAACTATCATCGATTACGTAGACCGCGATTTTGACAATATCGATGGTATGGTTGTCATCTTTGGAACTCCGGGACTCGTTCCTATCTTTGACGCCTACCGCGTTCTGGACGAGAAAATGAAAACAGCAAAAAAACCCATCTTTCCGGTGCTGCCCTCTACCCTGATGGCTAAAGAAGAAACGGCAGAGTTTTTAAGCAAGGGTCATGTTAACTTCCCGGATGAAGTCAACCTGGGCAACGCCCTGACAAGGGTTTTCAACACACCCGAACCGGTAGCTGAAGACCTGCCAGCAACGGCCATTGATAAAGAAAAGATAAGAAACATCATTTCACAAGCCGGTAATGGTTATCTAAAACCGGAATTTGTTCAGGAATTGCTGGATGCCGCCGCAATCAAAAGAGCCGGCGAAGCTGTGGCCTACAACAAAGAGGAGGCCGTCAAAAAAGCCAACGAACTGGGGTATCCCATCGTGATGAAAGTCGTTGGCCCCGTCCATAAATCCGATGTGGGTGGTGTGGTCCTTAATGTTTCCGGTGATCAACACGTGCAACAAGAATTCGACCGGATGATGAAAATCAAGGATACAACCGGAATACTGATGCAACCCATGCTCAAAGGAACAGAATTGTTTACCGGAGCCAAATATGAACCCGGATTTGGCCATATGGTGCTCTTCGGTATCGGTGGTATCTTTATTGAAGTCCTTAAAGATGTTCAAAACGCCATTGCTCCTGTGAGCAAACAGGAAGTTCTAAACCTGATCAGAAACCTGAAAAGCTATAAGCTGATTGAAGGTGTGCGCGGTGAAGAAGGCGTTAATGAAGAAAAGTTTGCCGAAACCATAGTGAATCTTTCTGCCCTGCTGGAAGCAGCTCCCGAAATACAGGAACTCGATCTTAATCCGTTGTTGGGCACTAAAGACCACGTTACTGCTGTTGATGCCCGTATTCGTATTGAAAAATAAACCTTCATAAAGCGATGACGATTTGAAGCTGACCGTTTGTACCATTATTGCTGAACCAACAAATGAGGTTTAACGGTCAGCTTTTTTATATACTGACTTGACATACAAACCATAACATTAATCGATTTTCTATGGATGATTTCAATACGGAAACAAAAATTGAATCCCTGGCCTTGCATATTGTGGGCAACAAGGCTGAAGAAGAAGGGATCAGGCTATCCGAAAATCTGCTGGAAACCGGTGAAACCATAAAGGGATTGCTGAAGCAATATTTTCTTTCTCCGTTTAAAGGGGTGGAATATTATCACCTTACACACGATAACAATCTGGACTTTAACGAAGTATACCATTACGCCTGTGATGTTTTCGAAAATCCGGAAACCCTATACGATGTGTCTGTAAAACTGGCCAAACGGCTTTACGATAAATCGGATCATCCCAAGATCAAATCCGGTGAATTTTACACGGTTTATTTCAAAAATTGCCTTGCAAACGGCCAGGTGGTAGATGCCATCGGTATATTCAAATCGGAATCACGAGAAACCTACCTGACAGTTTATCCCAAAGGGCAGGGATTTGATATTGATCATGATGACGGGATCAACATCAATAAACTGGATAAAGGGTGCCTGATCTATAACCTCGAAAAAGAAGATGGTTTTTTGCTGGAGGTGATCGATAACCTGAACAAAAACACCGATGCTCATTACTGGTTTGATGAATTTTTGGGTGTGGTCAACCGCGAAGATGAATATTTTCAGACCAACCAGGCCATTCAGATGTGCCGTAATTTTGTGGCCCGGAAACTGCCGGAAGAGTTTGAAACCGGCAAAGCAGACCAGGCCGATTTACTGAACCGCTCCGCGGAATATTTCAAACATAACGAACAATTTGATATGGAAGAATATTCGCAGGAGGTCATTGCACAGCCGGAAATAATAGCCAGCTTTAAAAACTATAAAGAAGAATTCGCGGAAGAAAAAGATGCGGATGTTCCGGAATCTTTTGAAATATCTCCCCAGGCAGTAAAGAAACAATCCCGGTTTTTCAAAAGTGTATTGAAGCTGGACAAAAATTTCCATGTTTATATTCATGGTGATAAAAGCCGCATCAACAAGGGATATGATGAAGAAAGCGGACTTCATTATTATCAACTCTTTTTCGAGAATGAGGCCTGAACCAGATCGGGAATAACTGCTGAATAGAATTTCGTATACAGATGCTAATTAGTGTTTGTCCATAATGTCCGATTTCTGCGTTATGCTCGTATTTAAAACAGTCATTTACTAGAGTAAACTCCTTGATTTTAAACACTTCGCAAGCCTTGAACTCGAACATTATGAACTAAACACTTACTTTATGGACGGATGCTAATTAGGGGTTGTCAATACAATCACCACAGTACGATGAAAATTACGAATTACGAATTGGAGAATTACGAATTGTTGTTCATTGTTCGTTGTTATTTATTCTGCATTTCGAATTTCCTATTTCAAATTAATCATCCCTCATCCCAATAATAAAACTTCCCTCCCATTCCCATTTCGTAATTCGTAATTCATCATTCATCATTCGTAATTCTTCCTATTCCAAAACAGCTCAAATAAGGCGAATATAGCTGTTGAATTTGTTAAATATCATAATGCGACAATAGTAATTAATTTATCCTTTAATAATTCAAATCGCTCTGATTGCGTATATGGATTTAAATGACTTAAAACAGCCTCTTCCATTTCATTACTTAAAAGATCCTTAAAATGTTCAGTTAAAAAAACTTTCACCTCATTAGGAGCAGTGATGGTTTCGTTAACCAGATCCGTATGATTATCGAGTACATACACAATATCTTCGAAATCTTTGCTTGTACGTGGATCGCTATCACCGCGATTATTGTAAGCTTCAAATTTAGTGGCCAAAAAGTAGGCAAGAGATAATATTCGTACATGTAGACCGGGTTCTAATTCCAAAATTTGCAAATGCTCAAAGCCCGGGCGAAACCATCTGTTAGCCGGAGCCCAGCCAATTTCTTCAGTTGCCATCACATCAACAGGTATTCCATTATAACGAAAAGGACACATAACTGGATCTTCTGCACTTTGAATAAAATTTTTGCGCCAACTCCTGTCTTAAATTCTCTAATTCTCCCTGTGAGGTTATTTCCAGAGAAATGTCAATATCTTCTGTGGGCCGAATATCATCGGCAGCAGGATCGTTGATATACAAACCAACTACAGCTCCCCCAACGTATACAACACGTTTGTTCAAATCGCCCAATGCACGAGCAATTTGTTTCATAACATCAATATTAATTTTGTTAGTTTGTGACACTATAGGACTCTTTTTTTAAGTTCCTGTACAGCTATTCCCCTTTCACGGGCACGGCCAACCCTTAAAACATCAACCAAAGCCAGTAATTCGTGCAATAATGGATCTAACTTAACCGCATCTACTACTGATGAATACAAAGGAATAAGGCTTTGCCCCCTGACAGTACCTTTCCCCGATGGCCACACATATTTTTCTTCGCTTTGAATAATAGCATGCAGTGGTGGGGCCGAATGTGCTGTTGGAACTCCACGGACAACAGCTCCGGGTTGTTGCGGAAAAACATATTTAATGCCGTATTGCAAAAACTCCATAAAGCTTTGCTTGTTCACTTTCTTTCCACCAACCTGCAATAAACCAGCGTATTTTGATCGTGACAAACATTGACTAATTTCTGATTGGCTCATAAAAAGCTCATTTGCTAATACTATTTGCGACCATGAGTTTTCACGTAAGGCAATAATCTTTAGTAAAACTACTATATCTTGTGGACGCATGTTTTGTTGCTGTGTTTTCATAAATCAAATTATTTTATATCGCGATATGCAATATTACAATTTTATTTGCACACTAACAAACTGTTGTAAATATTTATCGCATATCGCGATACACGATAAACCTATTTTGGCCATTTTACCTTTTGTTCGTTATCTATTAATATTATTTTTCAAAATGGATTTATAATTCCCTTAAGCTCAAATAATACTACTCCAGCAAGACCTAATCCATAATCACCCAATTCGTAATTCATCATTCGTAATTCCCTCTGCCGCAGGCTGTGCGCCGGACTGCTGTCATTAACAGCCGGGTGCACCAACACACGGTAATCCCCGGATATCGTGAAATAACCCTGATCAAAAGCCCGGTGAAAGGTAGGGCTTAGCGCGATGCCATTGCGTAACGGAGCATTTGAATTCTATATTTATTAATTATGACGTAATAGGAATGGTGTTTTTTCGAATAATAACTATTTTTACAATAGTTATTTCAACAATACAGTTAGAATCTTTTGATTATGGATAAAGGAAAATTTATAAGAAACATTTATTATTTAAGTAAAAGATTAATTAATGCAACATCAGCTTTTTTTAATGAACTATTTAAGCCAACTTCTTTTCTGAAGGGTGATGATTTTGAAGAATGTCTTAGAAAAAAAGTCTTTACTAAAGACAAATACGATTTAGTAATGAAAACGCATGATTATAACAAAAACCACAAGGATTATATTGAATCTTCACTCTATCCCGACTACATGTTCAGAGATAGAATCAACAAACAAGAATTCTTTGTTGAAGCTAAATACAGAGAAAAAGAATATCAGGGAAAGATTAAATGGTGCAAGCAGTCTCAATTTAAAAGATACAAATACTTCAATAAAGAGGATAAAGTACTAATTGCCATCGGATATGGAGGAAGGCCTAAAAACCCGAAACATATTTTTATTATTCCGCTGGAAGACATCAAGTACAACAGCCTATATTTATCCTTTCTCTGGAATTATGAATACATAAATGATCGGAGAAGAATCATTGATGGATACCTTGATCGTATATATGATTACTCTAAAACAAAGTCAGAATCAACCTTGCAGTAAATAGTCTTAAGTCTGATTACTGAATTTGCCAACATAATTCACAGCCTCCAAATGCAATGTATGATCCAAGCGACCTGGTGCTGTAAAAAGCTTTGGAGATTTACGCATTTGGAAAACCCTATATAAATGAAAATTCTGATCTTTTTCTTTTGAAAAATCCAGCTCGTTCCCGGACACATACAACGGCGTCATTTTGCCAAGTTTGGTTGATTTCACTTCAATATAGCGATCAGTACCATTCATATTACGGGAAAGAATATCAAACCCGGCACCATCACCTTTATCGCGTGAAACCCATTCTACTTTGTCGGCCAAATTATCTTTTCCAGCTCTTTGCAATCGCCACATTTCGTACTTCATTACCAACTCCTCTCCTGCCATTCCTGTTTTCTGGTTAGCCTGCTCCGCCGCCAGAAAATCAATCTTACGTATCCTTCTTTTGTATGCTACTCTGGGCTCGGCTGCTATGGAATCTATGGGAGGTGTGTCTATCCATTTATTGAAATCAATCGATTGCTCCGGGATAATGATATCCTTTTTGGTAAAAGACTCAAACTCCTGATCTAAATCCAAGTGATTTTCCAGATAATCCAGCACAGCAAATTCCAGATCACCTTGAAAATTCTTATACGGCTTATATCCCTGAATAAACGGCCGCCCGTATTTAATCAACACAGCAGAAATATTCATATGCTTTCGCTCAATGGAACCTGCAGAACGAGAAATTTTCTGCTTTAAAGCCCGCCTGTACTGTGCCTTATTATACGGTTCATTGCGCAACTCAGCCAAGAGCATGACAAAATAGTCTTGCACTATTAAACGTATTTCGTTTGGAGACCAGGGTGATTGCATATTAAAGATTTTGTTCGATTTTTCGTACTAAATTTCTATAAAACACAATTTGCTCCTTTACCAGGTGATTAAGTGTTTCTACAATAGCCTTATAATCAGATTGAGGTGATTTATCAATGTCTGCGTATTTGTTAATTTTTAATGCAAACTCCGGAGTTTCCGTAGAATCGAAAGAAAAATAATCTGAAGTATATTTAATAAAAACATCTTTCCTAAAATCGATTTCAGTCAATAGATTTTTATCATAAAAATATTGTAAGACCTCATTCTTAATAAGCTTCATCAGTAAGTTAATAATACGAGAAATTGAAAAATAATTTGTGCGTGGGATAAAGTGTTTAGACTCCTTTAGTAAAACTAACTCTTCATTAAGTAATTGATAAAAGCCTATTGTTATTTTTTCATTATCAGGCTTGTCAAGCTGTCTATTTTGTAATTTAATATTAATACCCTTTGAAGCAATATATAAAAAATCTATTGAACCAGTTTTTAACTCATTTAACTCATAGCCAATGCTTTTGTATACAATTGAAGGGTCGGCAATTAATTCTTTATCGTTAGAAAACCTGGACTCCCTTAAAGACGAACTGATTACTATCGAATTGTCAAAGGAAATATCCGAATTAGAGTTTTCCTTTTCATAATCCAATTCTCTTTCATAATTTTCAATCTTTTGCTCTGATTCTATTTCCTTATTAGTTCCTTTATCTTCTGAAGCCACCAGCTCAGAGTTAGAAGATTCATTTAATCTATTCTCTAAATAAAATATTATCTTTAAATGAAAATCTATGAGCTTTCTGAGTTTCTTAGGAGTAATTAATTTTCCCTCTAAAACATTACACTTATAATCTGCACGAAAAGAATAATTCAATACTACATCATTTGTTCTTAACCCAATATAAATCTTTTTATCTAAAATTAGCGATTCATTTCCTGGAAAGTATGAATAGAAGCTGTTTGAAACCAAATCTATAGCCTTTGAAATATTGGCTTTTACTGAGACATCGGCTATTTTGAGATGTGTGTTTTCAATTTCTGTGATTTTACTGTTTACTGTCTTATAAAAGGCAAAGTATACATCTTTATTATTGATTTGAAAATCCTTATTAATTGTAATTGAAAAGATTGTACTTTTTAGTGTTATCCTGTCGGTATAATCATTGACAACTTCATCAATATATATATCAAGAAATTGATACCAATTTTTAATTGAATTTATATCCGTTACAACAGGATTATCATTAGTTCTTATACCTTCTGCTGAAGTATTTAGTTTTATTTCTTTTTGATGTTTTTTGTTGTATTTTTTATTTTTAGATTCTGACATTTCTATCTCAACCATTTCCAATCCTTTTAACTCCTTAATATTTTCTATACTATCTTCTACATATTCTTCACCCATTTCATTTCTTATCACTGTTGTCCGATAAAAAATTAAGAGCAGGAAGATAGCAATATCTTCCTTGCTCTTTTTTGTAGTTTTGTTTTTTACCACAAAAATAAACTACAATGGATAAAACTACACATTTTTTTGGAACCTCCGTTTTCG
>JAIPAE010000054.1 GCA_021740245.1 Bacteroidales bacterium
AGAAATGAAACCCGGCATGGGATTCAGCAAAAAAGTCAGCTTCAAAAGAGGATAGACCATGAATGAGCGTATTCAGAAAGAAATTGAACTTTTAAAAAAGTATTTTCCAGACTTAAAGATTGATGAAAACCAGAAATGGATATTATTGCCAAATTATCAACTGCCAGAAGGGATGGGATGGAACAAAGATAGCATGGATATATGCGTTGAATTTCGTAAAGGATATCCTGGCATACCTCCTTATGGGATATATGTTTCTGCTGATTTGAGATATAATGGAGAACCTCCTAAAAACTGGCAGCCAAAAGCGAAAAACCAACCTTCATTTCCCGGAGATTGGGCTATTATTTCGTGGGCACCCGATGGAAAATGGGAACCTAAATCTGATGTAGTAAAAGGTTCTAACATGCTGAACTTTGTTTTGTCATTTAAAGAACGATTTAAAGAAGGACAATGAAAACAATTTTAAACATTCCACAAGATGTATATAAAAAAATTGTAAAGCATCTAATGCCGGAACATCAAACCGATGAGGAAGCTGCTTTTTTATTTGCAGAAGTAGTGGAGCAAAATGAGAGTATATATCTAAACTTTCGAGACTGGTATGCCATTAAGCCTATTGATTATAAAAGTCGCTCCCCCTATCATTTTGAGTTAAAACAGGAAACAAACAGTAAGATAATAAAGCAGGCACATGATTTGAATGCCTGCATTGTCGAATTTCATTCACATATTGATCAAAAGTATATTCAGTTTTCCTATACTGACTGGTTAGGGTTTAGTGAATTTGTTCCACATGCATTGTGGAGATTGAAAGGTAAACCTTATTTGGCTGTTGTAGTTACAAGAAATGATGTTGATGCGCTTGTTTGGACAACTCCCCAGAAACCATATAAATTAACAGCTATAATAACAGAAGTTCAGGAAATAACTCCTGCAAATAATTCATTAAAGCTAGAAAATAATGAGTGGTAAAAGATACGATCGTCAGGTTAGCTTCTTTGGGAAAGAAGGTCAGAAAACATTATCTAATGAAAAGATTGTAATTGCAGGAGTGGGTGGGGTTGGTTCGCATGTAGCTCAACAATTAGCTTTTTTAGGTGTGGAGCAGCTAACTATTGTTGACGATGATCATTTAGAAGAAACAAACCTCAACCGACTTATTGGTGTATGCAATAAAGATTCTTTCGGTACACCAAAAGTAGATATTGTGGAAAGAAATATTTTGTCAGTTAATCCTGATATTCAAGTAGCAAAAATCAAGGAATCATTGATTAATGAACGAGGGTTTGAGGCTTTAAAAAAGTCAACTGCTGTGTTTGGATGTGTGGATAATGAAGCAGCACGGCACGTACTTAACGAATTTTGCCTGGCTTATGAGAAACCCTACATAGATATAGCTTCGGATATTGAGTCTGATACATCAGAATATGGTGGACGCATTGTAGCAGTGCTTGGTGATAATGGTTGTTTATATTGTAAAGATGAAATAGATGGTGATATTGCAGGACTGGAATTGGGGAATCCTGAAACTAGAAAAGACAGGGAGGCAATTTATGGAGTAGATAAAGGAGAATTAGAAGGAACAGGCCCTTCTGTTGTTTCCATTAATGGAGTTGTAGCATCAATAGCTGTAACCGAGTTCATATTGCATACAACGGGTAAAAGAAAAGCAAAGCCACTATTGATTTATCGAGGTAGCAGAGGAATTATTTGTATAAATAATGATACAAAAGAGGACTGCTATTATTGCAATATGGTTAAAGGAAAAGGGGATAAAGCAAATGTTAATCGCTATTTGAAATCATAATTTGATAAATTGAAACCAATATAAGATATGGCAAAACAAAGAATTAGAAAAAAACAAACTGCTCATGACAGAAAGGTTCAGCGAGAAGCTAATAAGTTAAAAAAACAAGGATGGAATGTACAAGCTGACCTACCAAAACATGCTAAACCTGAACCTATTGGTAAAAAGAACAGAATACCGGATATTCTTGCTACTAAAAGTGGTGTTAAAAAAATTATAGAGATTGAAACACCGGAAACAGATAAAAAGCACAAAGATCAACAAGGAACATTTCGGAGAAGTGCCGGTCAACAGAGTCGAACAACATTTCAGAAAATTCTAACGAAAAGTAAGAATGGATAGACTGGAGCAAGCTGTGAGACCTAAACCGGAGAAATTGTGCCAGGCATACCGAAAAAAAATTGTCCTAATTTGCAGGCTGCATGGATAAAGTAAAAACTTTGTTTTTCGCTTTTTGAAATACCGTTTATAAGGAGGGGGCAATATCCTCCGGAATGACAGGAAAAAATGATATAAGGTGTTGTTATAGTGCAGTATTTCGGGGTCAGCATAGTCACTGCTATCGCTATTCTAATCCATTTTGCTGTTTTTCCAATTCACTTTGCTCTACAACCTCAAAATGCACAAAATGAATATTTAGCAATTCATCTGTTGCTGCTGAACCACTGTAATGGATATCATAAAACACAATATTGTCTCCTGGTTTTATTTTCTTTAATTTGGACATTAACTCATCGGGTAATCTCTGTCCTTTAAATATATTCCAGTAATATGGTTTTCCTTCCCGGAGTATCATGATTGAAAAGCGGGTTGTTGAGAAAGTAATTGTTCCAAGAAAACCCCTTAACCATAAATATATCTTTGGGTTTAGATCACTGATTTCAAAAAATGTACTATCAACTTTGCAGTCTCTTTTCCCGAGAATCAATGGAACTGGCTCTGGGGTGCCTCTCACACGTCTCTCAAGCTTTGTTAAAAGAATAGTGTCTTCAGCTGTTATGTGATAAATACTAAAGCTTGCAGTATGTATTTTTTTTTTCTGGTTTAAAGGTATATTTGCAACTATCTCCTTTCAAAATGCCGTCTTCTGTTTCCACATAGATTTCAGCACAGGGAACATTTTCCACCAAAACAGAAAATGGATTTTCGACCTCTTCATAAAAGTAGTTGGTGTATTTAGTTGCCAAACTAATGACTGCATTATCAAAAGAGTGCGAAGAGCTGTTTTGTGCAGAAGCAAAAAGTGGAACAATTAGGATTAAGCTTAGAAGTAGATTTTTCATTTTGAATGGATTTGAAGTGCGTTTATTTGTAAAAATAACAAAAAAAACTCGATTTCTTGTTTTTTTTGAGAATTTAGATTTGATGGATATCGTTGGTTAGATAAATGATATGGCATCCGGTACATTAAAAATCGATAAGTAGTACAGGGCATATTGCAAAGCTTTAAGCGAAAGTTTGACAATAATCTCCTGTAAATCCAGTTTCTTGAAAACTTTAATAAATCCAGCACAGCTAAGCCGAATTTGTAATTCGGCTTCTTATACTATTCTATTGACTTCTTTATTGCTTCAATGGATTTGTAATCTGGCCTTTATAGAGCGGCCGCAGAAAACAAAAAAAGAGCAGAAGCCCCTATTGCTCACTACTCTCGCTCAATACTCTTGCTCCAAACTGTTTAGCGGAGACGGAGGGAGTAGCTCGCTCCCACAGAGCCAGCCACCACAAGGCCGCTCGTGATCCCTCCGTTTTCGTGTCGCCAAATTTTCAGCACAAAAAAAGCCCGTGCTAATCGCACAGGCTTGGTTTTTTGAGCGGAGACGGAGGGAGTAGCTCGCTCCCGCAGGGCCAACCACCACGGGCCGCTCGTGATCCCTCCGTATCTGATTCGCTTAGATATGGGCATAAAAAAACAGGTTCCGGAAAGTTCCAAAACCTGTTCTTTTTAGCGGAGACGGAGGGATTCGAACCCCCGGAGGCTACTAACCTCAACGGTTTTCAAGACCGCCGCAATCGACCACTCTGCCACGTCTCCGATGCAAAAGTATAAAGATTTTTTTAACTGCAAACCCTATTCCCGAAAATATTCTCATATTTTTAAAAGCAACCTATATCTGAGCCATTTATACCTTTAACTGATTTTAACATGTTATCAAAGTTTCACGAACACAAATGCCCTCTTTTTTGTATTATCTTTGAATTCTTAATTAGAATATGCTATGAATAAATCTGTCTTTGGTCTTTTATTGATCTTATTTCTCTTTTTCAGCTATACAGGAAAAGCACAGGAATCCGACATACAGGCCTATATGAATCACAACACCTTTTACTCCCCTGAAAAGGGAAATTACATTGAAGTGAATCTCGCGGTAAAAGGCTCCAGTCTCAAGTATAAAAAAAGTAAGAGCGGTAAATATAAAAGCAAGTTGCAGGTCACGATGATTTTTAGTCAAAATGATACGGTTCAGGCGTTTGAAAAATACAACCTGTATAGCCCGGAAATCAAAGATACTTCTACAATAGATTTTAACTTTGTCGACCTGAAACGATTTAAACTGGACACCGGTGCTTATGATTTTACCCTGAAATTGAAGGACGCCTACCAGGATACAGCTGCATTAACCTATGACATGCCGGTTTTCATGCAATTCAATAAAAATAATATTGAGATGTCCAGTGTTCAACTGGTGGAAAGCTATAAAAAGACAAAAAAGCAAAACCCTTTTTCCAAAAACGGTTTGGATATTATTCCCTATATGTCTCAGTTTTTCCCGAATGATATTAATACATTAACCTTTTACAATGAGATATATAACACAGATAAGATACTTGGAGACTCCACCGGGTATCTGGTCAATTATTATCTTGAATCCTATGAATCTAATGAGATCATGGATCAGTTCAGCGGTTATAAAAGAATGTACGCTTTACCCATGAATATCTTTATCAACAAATTTGATATCGAGGAACTTCCAACCGGAAACTACAACATTGTTATTGAGTTAAAAAACCGTAAGAATGAACAAATTGCTATGAAAAAGAAGTTTTTTCAGCGCTTAAATCCTGATGTTAATTATAACATAAACAACCTTGAAGCTGTAAATATTGAAGAAAGCTTCACCCGCGAGATGGACCACGACAGCTTACTAAAATACATCCCTACTTTGGACCCTATTTCCAGCAATTTTGACAAACTGTTTATCCGTTCCGAATTGAAAAGAAAGGACCTTGTAACTTTACAAAAGTATTTTTTGAATTTCTGGCGGGGAGAAAATCCTATGAATCCGGAAAAAGCATGGAAGAAATATTATAAAAATGTACAGCAGGTTGAAAAGTTCTTTGCCACAACCATTTTGCACGGATACGAAACCGACAGGGGCAGAGTGTATCTGCAGTACGGTCCTCCCAATACGATCAACGAGCGTGATCATGAGCCCAGCTCCTACCCTTACGAAATATGGCACTACCACCAACTAACCGAAAGCCAGTGGAATAAAAAGTTTGTTTTCTACAACCCGGATCTGGTAACCAATGACTATGAGTTAATCCATTCCAATGCTATTGGAGAGGCATATAATCCAACCTGGAAATACCAGCTTAACAAACGTAATTCTATCACCAACGACCCATATAACACCGATAACCCGGACCATTGGGGATCAGAAGCTGAAGAACTGTATAATAATCCGTATTAATGAATTACCGGTTGCTTAAGAGAATTGACAAAGAGACGTTATGAACCGAGCTATGACAATAATTTTAATGCACACGAGCATGATTAAATGCGATGAGGCAAACTGCCAGAAGGCTATGTCTTTGTGCGGTGGGCTTTCCGCCTTAGGCGGAAAACAAGGGATGCGCGAAAGGAAGTGAGCGACTTAAGCGACTTAAGCGAACGAAGCGACTTCGGCGATGATGAGTTGATGAGTTGATGAGTTGATCCCGACCTGCGGTCGTGGATGCTCGTAAAACTATAAAATCAAAGATTTCTGGTTTTACGGCATGCGTTGATGCGAGAGGGCGAACTGAGCGAACTAAGCGATTTAGAGAAAAAGCGAACACCGAACAATAATTTAAACAGATGAAAACAGCAGTTGTTATTTTGAATTGGAACGGGAAAAAATACCTGAAAAAATTCCTACCCTTTGCAATCAAGCATACCACTGATGATGCCGAAATCGTAGTAGCGGACAACAATTCCGATGATGATTCCGTATTGTTTCTGAAAGAGAATTTTCCTTCTGTTACTTTGATTGAAAATGACGAAAACGGTGGATTTGCTAAAGGATACAATGATGCCCTCCAACATGTTAACGCTGATTATTATGTTTTATTAAATTCTGATATCGAAGTAACGCCCCATTGGCTTGATCCACTGGTAAACTTTATGGACAACCATCCCGAAGCTGCTGTTTGTCAACCCAAGATAAAATCCTATTTTCAAAAGGATCATTTTGAATATGCCGGTGCTGCCGGAGGTTTCATCGATAAATATGGTTATCCTTTTTGCCGTGGCAGGCTATTTGACACTATAGAAATCGATAACGGTCAATACGACGACCCAACGGATATTTTCTGGGCCACAGGCGCCTGTATGGTTGTTCGCGCCAATGTATACCACACCCTTGGCGGGCTCGATAACGATTTCTTTGCCCACATGGAAGAAATCGATTTCTGCTGGCGATGCAAAAACCAGGGCTACGCCATCAAATACATCCCCGAAAGCACAGTTTATCACGTGGGTGGTGGAACATTGCCCAAAAACAACCCCTTTAAAACATACCTGAACTTCAGAAACAACTTATCACTGCTTTTTAAAAACCAATCCCCGCAGTCGTTTCAAAAAATCTATCGCATCCGGATAATGCTGGACCTTATTGCTTCCCTGAAATTTCTGTTATCCGGTCAACTCAGGGACGTTGCAGCCGTATTCCGGGCACACCGCGATTTCAGGAAAGATAAACCAAAACATGCCGCCAAAAAACTGCCCGTCAAAGAACGCAACAACCACGGCATCTACCAGCGAAGCATCGTCAAAGACTATTATCTGAAGGGCAAAAAAACCTTCATCGATTTACATTTCAACAACTAACATTTTTGGGGCGGCTATTCCGTCTGCGGCTTATAGCTTTGGCATGCCCGTCAAAGCTGCTGTATGCTGCGGACAGGAGCTCGCTAACGCTCCGCTCTGCCGCACCACAGCAGCTAAGCCCGGCCTGCCAAAGGCTGCCAGCCTCCGCCGGGCCGCACAATACGCATGGCTAAACGAAACAACCCTCCACAACCCTTTTGACGCTGTGTTGATTAAAAAACAAGAAGAAGAAATGCCCTCAGCAGGAGCAGGCAGGCAGGCTTGTTCTTCCGCTATGTGAAATTCAATCTGTAATAAGTGCATGAATGCCCAGCTCGTAGGACTTCATCCCAAAACCACTGATTGATCCCCGGCAAACCGGAGAAATCAACGATCGCTTTCGGTAATTTTCCCGCGCCATGGTGTGAGACAAATGCACTTCAATCACCGGTATCACCGATGCCCTGATGGAATCAGCAATGGCTACAGAAGTGTGCGTCAGTCCTCCCGGGTTGAGTATGATGCCATCATAACGGTTGGAAGATTCCTGTATAGCTGTTATCAATTCGGCCTCGCTATTGGATTGAACATACCTAATCTGATGTTCTTTAAACCGTTCTTGTAGCTTATCCAAATACGCTTCCATGGACAGCGTTCCGTATATCTGATTTTCCCTGTTTCCCAGGATATTAAGATTGGGACCATTTATGATTGCTAATTTCATAAGAAACACATTTGAGGCAAAAATACGGAAAAGATCAAACCAGTTGTTTTTGTTTGGCTGCCTGCACAACAATATCAACCGCTTCATTAATACTAAACCGCTCAGTATTAATCCTTAAGTCAAACTGTCTTGGATTGAATTTGTTTTTTGAGAATCGGTTCATCAACCACTCGCGGTTCCGGTCTGTTTGCTCCATTTCTTTCTCTGCATCTTCCCTGCTAAGATTTCTCCATTTCATAATATTATTCAAACGGTAAGGTTTATCTGCTTCCAGTTTGAGGTGTAATGAGTTTTCAATATCTTGAGTAATACAAACCCCGCACCTGCCAAGAATTATAGAATACCCTTTTTTACCAAATTGATAAATCACTTTACGGATTGTTCTGTGAATGCGCTCATCACTTTTATAATATCTGCTGGACATGGCATTCAGTATCTCCTCTATCGTAGACATTCTTTCCCCTTTGAATACATATTCTAATTGACGTGAATCCATCTTCAATTCCCGTGCGGAATCATCCAGAACTTCTTTTGAGATGATACGCCATAACGGGTCTATGGTATCAAGTTTTTTCTTCAATACATCAGAAAACTCCTTCCCCTGACATCCATATTCCCTGGATATAGTTATGACCGGACCTGGGTCATGACCTGTTTGGCCTTGTGTTTTTAATTCACTAAGCTGATTCTTATATCGCTCAGTAAAATACTTAAACATGGCATTATCCATATCTGCTTTTTTCTTAAAAATACAAAATTATCACCTAATTGTCAAGGTAAATTTCATTATATCAGCACATTACAACACTCTCTCTGCGAATGATTTACTTCTAATCATACAGGCATATGTAAACTTTTTGTCCTTTTTAAGGTTACAACACACATGAACCAATCGTTGAATCATATTGTCATTTTCGATGGGGTTTGCAATTTCTGTAATGCTTCTGTATGGTTCATATTGAAACGCAACAAAAAAGAAAACATATATTTTACTGATTTACAATCCCCGATAGCGAATAAACTATTAGAAGAAGCTCCTGAAAAAGTAAAAAACGCCGATAGTATCATCTTCTATCAAAACCAACAATGGTATATCAAATCCGATGCCGCAATTGAAATATCACGTCACCTCACCTTTCCATGGAAAACCGGCATTATTTTTAAGGTGATTCCCAAATTTATAAGAGATGCTGTTTATGACCTGATTGCCAGAAACCGCTATTCATGGTTTGGAAAGAAGTCTTCATGTAAAATTCCCACTGAAAAAGAAAAAAAACGGATACGGCAAAACTTTTTGAAAAATGATTTGTTCCAATAAAAGTTAAACATGCTTAACTTTTTAAAAGCAATGTCTATATCAACGGAGAATTTTATAAAAACTATCTATGCACTGGAATTTTCACCGGAGGGAAGGTTGAAGAGTGCGGATTTAGCTTACCGTTTACAAATTAGCAAGTCTGCAGTAACCGATATGTTGAGAAAGTTAAGATCAGGCGGTCTGATTAATTATGAAAAATATTCATCCCCTTCATTGACTAAAAAAGGGAAACAAATGGCGCTTCAGATCATCCGAAAGCACCGTTTGTGGGAAACATTTCTGCACAAGCATCTAAATATTCCCTGGGAGAATGTACATGAACAAGCAGAAATGTTGGAGCATGCCTCTTCGGATTATCTCACGGATCATCTCGATAATTTTATGGGCCGGCCTGCTTTTGATCCCCACGGTGATCCTATCCCGGATGCAGATGGAAATTTCCAGGAAGTGGATAATCAAATTCTTTTTTCAGATGTTTCTGAAACCGGATTTTATAGGATCAGCAGAATTAATGACAACTCAACAGACCTGCTCAGCTTTTTTAAAAAGCATAAGTTGAATCCCGGTAATCAGTTTGAAGTGATCGATCTAAAAAACAAGGAAAAAACCAAAATAAAAATTAATAAAAAAACTATTATTATTGATGATTCATTAAAAAGAAACATATACATAACAAAAATCAAATCGAAATAAAGCATAGAACATTTATAATTTATTTTTTCTGGCGGTTTCAATAAACGTTTGAGGCCAGCAGGAATACAAAGAACTGATAACCGACCGGCCCGACATGACAGGATCGGCAGTTGGAATAGAACTGTGTGGTGAAACCGGATATTTTGAGATACGTTATAGAATACCTAAATAAAAAATATGGATTACACATCAGAAGCTATATGGTTTGCTTTTGGACTGACCTTATTTGCCGGGTTATCAACCGGTATTGGCAGTGCATTGGCCTTTTTTACACGAAAGACAAATGAGAAATTTTTATCTCTGGCTCTTGGATTCTCCGCCGGTGTGATGATATATGTTTCAATGATCGAGATATTTGTAAAAGCAAAAGATTCGCTGGTCGGTGAACTTGGATTACAATCGGGCAGTTGGATAACAGTAGTATCATTTTTTGGAGGTATTGCCTTCATTGCTATTATTGATAAATTGATACCGGAGTTTGAAAATCCGCATGAAATAAGAAAAGTTGAAGAAGTAGACCACAAAAAGGCGGATCGCGATAAAAAACTGATGCGCATGGGATTATTCACAGCTTTAGCCATAGCAATCCACAATTTCCCTGAAGGGCTGGCTACTTTTACTGCTGCCATAAATGATCCCACGCTGGGGATACCCATTGCCGTGGCTATTGCCATCCACAACATCCCGGAAGGGATCGCAGTCTCTGTGCCTATTTTCTATGCTACGGCCAATAAAGGTAAAGCATTTTGGTATTCTTTTTCATCCGGACTTGCCGAACCGGTAGGAGCTATTGTCGGTTACCTCATTCTGATGCCATTCATAACACCCATAACATTTGGGATATTATTTGCTGCAGTGGCCGGGATTATGGTATTTATCTCTCTGGATGAATTATTGCCATCGGCTGAAAAATACGGGGAACATCATTTGTCGATTTACGGACTAATAGCCGGTATGGTTATTATGGCAGTTAGTTTACTGCTATTCATTTAAGATAATCAGTGTCCGCAAAAAGCAGGGAGATTTCTCGCTTCGCTCGAAATAACAGGGAATACAGGAGAAAGGTGGTTGGTTGGGGGGAGGGGGTAGATGGTATGATAGTGCGATGGTGCGAAGTAATGCGTGTTGGGTGTTGAGCGGCTTGAGCAAATAAAACGATGAGGTTTATTGCACCTTGCGATGAAGTCAACCGCGAATTGACGCGAATTTCCTTTGCGAATAAGAATATACTTAATCCGCGTTTATTAGTGTGTAATTAGCGGAATTAGCGGGAAAAAAATAACGGGAATTATGAATTGAACAGCTATTTGGAAATAATTATGTCAGGTCTGCTGTTCGGTTCAAAAGGAAGGCTTTAGTCATATTTTTCATCAGTTTATACTTAGGTAAACTATATTTTCTTATCGAATTATACTTCAGTTCATGACCATTTGCAATAGCCTCTGCAGCCAGGAAACCGCTTTTTATGGCAGGGGCAATTCCTTCCCCCATATCCCGTGTTGCAAGAGCGGCTGCGTCACCGATTATGTAAACACGGTCCTGCTGGAAGTTGTCTGCACTATTCCGAAGAAAATAATAATGTCCGCGTGGATTGAGACTACTTCTATCTGCAAGACCGAGTCGTTCAAGTTCAGCAACTAACCAGTCCCAATGCCGTTTCAGATTATCATTTTTCTTTTTCAGCTTAGCTTGAAAACCTCCCAATCCGACATTTATATAGCCCTCTTTTTTAGGTACATACCAGAAATAGCCGGGAAATTTATGCTGAAAAAACCACAAATGGCACTCCTCCCCTTCATTCTGTGCAGCTATTTCATCCTCCAATGTATTGATCATCAAATCCATCTTCCGTGGATTCAATTTTGTGAAAAATGATTTATATACGGGACATCGTGTGCCTCCTGCCCCCACAATGAAATTACAATAATATTGACCATCAATAACATAATAATCTCCGTCTTTTTGTATTTTTCTGACCTTATGATGTTTAATGCGCACATTCGCACGGTAAAGCAACCAGGCATCAAATTCTGTCCTGCGAATAGCATACTGCCGCATTTTCATTTTTATTAATCGTGAACCAATATGAACATTAAAATTAAGTAACCTGGTAATGCTATGTGGATAATCCTGTTCACAAACTCCTACCATATCAAATACATCCTGTTGTATCCAGCCGGCGCATAATTTATTGCGTGGGAACTCATGTTTATCCAGGATAAGACAATCGTAGCCATGTTTTTTAAGTTCTGAAGCACAGATGCTACCGGCGGGACCTCCACCCACGATGATCACATTCGCATATATCATTTATACCATGTTTTTTAAATCAGAATACTGCAAATTTCAGGAAAAACGGCAAACCGGCTGCTCCCGTCCGGGTTTTGTCATAACAATTTGCCACAATTGCTGCGATCGTGACCGGAATCCTCCGGCACTGCTTAAAAGATAATAGCGCCACATGCGATAAAATCTTTCACCATATTTTTCTTTCAGTTCCGGCCATACCTTCTCAAAATTATCATACCAGGCCAATAGCGTCTTATCGTAATCAGGTCCGAAATTATGCCAGTCTTCCATGACAAATAAGCGCTCCATAGCCTTCCCGATCTGAGCTATAGAAGGAAGCATACCATTAGGAAAAATATATTTGTCCGTAAATCTATTGGCGTGAGTTGTACTAAAATTCCCTCCAATTGTATGGGTCAGTGCAATTCCGTCATTTTTCAGTGTTCTTTCAATAAGCTCCATATATGTTCTGTAGTTTCTGTAGCCAACATGTTCCAGCATCCCAATAGCAACAACAGCATCGTAGCTGCCTTCTGCAGACCTGTAATCCTGGTGTTTTATTTCAACAGACAAATCCTTACACAACTCTTTGGCATATTTCACCTGTTCTCTGGATATATTATAAGAAGTAACATGGGCGCCGTATTTTTCTGCAGCGTATTTGGCAAAGCTGCCCCAGCCACACCCTAAATCCAAAACATGCATTCCCGGCTTTAGATTTATCTTTTTACATACTAAATCCAGTTTGTTTTCCTGAGCCGCATCCAAATCTCTGGCATTTCGCCAGTAAGCACAGGTATAGTTCATATTCTTATCAAGCATGGCTTCATACAGGTCATTGCCCAGGTCATAATGATGTTCTCCTACTTCCATTGCCCTGCTTTGTCGCTGCTGATTAAAGAGTTTGGTTTTCAATATATATAATTGGGTTTTCAATTGCCCCTTAACCCGTTGGTCCAGATTTTTGATTAACAACTTTTTGACGAATTCATCTAAAGCATCACAATCCCACCAGCCATCCATATATGATTCACCAAGCCCTAATGCTCCGTCCCTTAACAATCGTTTATATATCCGATCATTATGAACCTGAATGTCCCATGGGTCATTCCCGTTTATCTGAATGCCGACATCATTAAAAAGGTCAGTGAGTATCTTTTTTGAATCCATTTTATTTTTATTTTATTGCAAACTCTGAAATTATTCAATTTTAAAGATATAAATAAAAAGATGTTTTAGCAAATCAGAAACCAATTCAACTATTCTTTTACTTGTTTGTTTAATTAAAGTTAAGTCGTATAATAATCAAAAACTAGCACAATTAATGGAACAAAAATTCAAGTATGAGTTTGATCCTGAAACTGGTATTTTCTACAAATATTATTATGGGCCAATCCAATTAATTGACATATATGAATCATGGGAATACATTTTCAGTACCGGGCGATTACCACAAAAAAATATCAAAGGTTTCATATTAGATTACCGGGAAGCTACATTTAATATGGAGATCAATGATTATAAAAAAATTGCCAAATATTATCAGAATAATCTCGATAAATTTGGTGGCTACAAATTTGCCATTATCACTGAAAATGCAAAAGATATAGTATTTCCCACATTAGTTTCCACGCAGGACAGTGGCTATCAATCAAAGCCATTTTCCACTTTACAGGGTGCAAAGTCCTGGTTGCTTGATTGATAATATTATTTCAGCTAAATATACATCTTTTACAAGCATATAACACTCATTACACAGGTCAATCTATCTTTCCATCAGATATTTTTCTTCGAAGAAACTTACCGGTATAGCTATTATCCTGCTTAATAATATTTTCAGGAACACCTTCAAATATGATATTTCCTCCATCATCCCCACCTTCAGGGCCAAGGTCAATAAGCCAGTCGGCACATTTGATCACATCCATATTATGTTCAATGACAAGGACAGTGTGCCCTTTCCGAATTAACGCCTCAAATGATGCATAAAGCTTATTAATATCATGAAAATGCAAGCCTATAGTGGGTTCATCAAAAATAAAAAACAATGGTT
>JAIPAE010000055.1 GCA_021740245.1 Bacteroidales bacterium
GTTTCCGGTGCAAAGAATTAGTACTTTCATATCTTGGTTTTTAGTGGATTAAGTGGACTAAGTTAATCCACTCAATTACTTACTCTTTTGTTTCTTAAGGTAAAATATATATCCGTTCATTAATTTTAAACATTGCTCATAGGTATTTCTATAATTACTTAATTGATTTTCTGTGATAAACTCTTCATCTCTGGCTCAGATTAAATGCTCCAGAGTTTCGGTTAAAGACCCGCGTGCTTGTCTGCAAAACTGTATGTTTTCCTGATAATGATATCTTCCATGTCCTTCGGCAATATTAGCTGTTATAGAGCGGCTTGAACGAAGTATCTGGTTTGCAATCCTGTATTTTTCATCGTTTGGAAATGTCTTTACAAGGTTTGATATCTCAATCCTGAAATTCCGGCATTCTTTGTAAAGTTCCAAATCTTCAAAATTTCTCATCTTCTATGGTTTTATCATTCTTTTGACCCGGCTGATTGGATTATCTGAGTTGATATTGTCAATGACTCGATTCTACTAAATTAAAAATAAATTATAACTCAATCAACCCAATCAACTCAATCAACCCAATCAACTTAATCATCCCAATCAACCCAATCAACTCAATCAACTTAATCAACTCAATCAACTTAATCAACCCAATCAACCCAATCAACCCAATCAACTCAATCAACCCAATCAACTCAATCAACCCAATCAACTTAATCAACCCAATCAACTCAATCAACTTAATCAACTCAATCAACCCAATCAACCCAATCAACCCAATCAACTCAATCAACCCAATCAACTTAATCAACCCAATCACTCAACACACCATATTTTCATCAATATCAATACTCTCAAAAAAGCTTTCGGCCAGGTCTTTCATCTCTTTCACCTTAGCGGGACTCAGACAATAATTAGTATTAGCACCGGTGACGCGTCCCTGGATCAGGCCAGCATTTTTCAGTTCTTTGAGATGTTGATTGACCGTTGTACGTCCCAGCGGCAGCTCTCTGCTTATGTCTCCCGATATACAGGTTTTGGTCTCTGCCAGAAATTTCAGGATTTGTATGCGTGCAGGATGCGCCAAAGCTTTGAACAGCACAGCACATTGCTGCTCCTGCTTGTCGAATAATTCATGTTTTGCCAGTACCATGACCATTAGTTTTAAATTATGACGCAAATATACGTCATAATTTTAAATTAACGTATACTTACGTCAAAAAAAAAAAAAAAATTTTGATAAAGCAATACTTCAGGCATTTATAGTTTTCGCAGTCCATTGAAAGTAGCCAATAATGAGGCAATAAGTACTCCTGCAAAAATGGCGTCATAAGAAATATCAACGTCAAGGAAAATACCAAAGATAACAGGGCCCATAGCAGTGCTGATGACCATTACAGTGGTAAAAATACTTCGTACTTGTCCAATGATATTTACCCCATAGACTTCAGCGAGCAGAGCATCTTTAATAGTTCTTCCTGTCCCCTGCCCCAGTCCAATTAATGCGAGTGCAACAGGATACACAATGCGATGTTCAAAAAGGATAAGCGCCAGCAGCCCTAAAGCATATAAAATCATATGATACGGGAAAAGTTTTTTTGCTGTATACTGGTCTATAAAAGAGCCTATTCCTGCCATTCCCAAAGCTCCGGACAGGGCAAAAGCAGATATCGAACCGGCTACCCATTCAGGACTCCATCCTTTTGCAGCTCCCAGTTTAAGCTGAAAGAAAAAGATTGCAGTATTTGTAAAGCCCACTATAAAAATTACCGGAGTGATAATCCAAAACTTTCTATCTCTCACCATCTTACCAATACTAATCTTTTCATCATGCTTTTCAGAAACATGTCTTTTCATCCGGAACGCCCGAATTCTAATACTGGAAAGCTGAAGTAATCCCACAGCCACAGGAGCGACCAGAATAAAACATGCTATAGCCGATAACTGTAATGTCCCACGCCATCCAACAGCTCCAATGAGAAGTGTAATAAGAAGCGGTAATATGGCTTCCCCTGCCGGATGTCCCAGACTGGCAGCGCCAATGGCTTTTCCACGGTCAGCATCAAAATACCGGGCCATGCCCGATACCGAGGTGTGCGTCATCAATCCCTGGCCAAATAGCCTTAATCCATAAAAAGCTACGATGACCATAATAACGTGATAAGAAAAAGAAAGTAGCAAAAGAGAAACAACCAAACCGGCAATAACCATCAGGGTATATCGCTGCGTTTCCATTTTATCGAAATAACTTCCTACCCATGGCAATGTGAGAGCACTTCCGATAGTTGCCACAGCATAAATAGTTCCGAATTCCGTATTACTAATATTCAGTAATGTCTCGATAGAAGGCACATACAACGATAGCAGGAAAGTTTGCCCAAAGCTCGAGAAAAATGTCAGCAAAAATCCGAAACCAAGTAAGCCTGCATTGTATTTCAAAAAGTAATTTAATTGTTGTTTCATCCTGTATCCATCTGATTTTATATTCCTTATACCCAGGATAGCTAAGCTGTATTTTTCACAATACCAAAGTGGTAAAAATATTAAATACTACTTTTTTGGAAAAAACGCCTATTCATTTATGTATATATTGCAGAATCGTTTTCATATCAGAAGCATATCCTCTTGCTGCAACATGTCCGTTGATAACTATTGTCGGTAATATCCAGGTAGGATATTTCAAAAATTCTTCCGAACGGCTTTCAATCACCAGTTCAAAATCAATATCAGTCATTTTTAGTACAGCCTCAGTTTCTCTGACAATACGAGAGCATTTTCTGCATCTGCGCGGCGGACAAAGTATTTTGATTTTGTTAATCATATTCTCTATCAACTGAATGTCAATGTATCTATCCTGTAATATCCAGGTTGCAAATTTTGTTTATTTAATTGACCTCAAAACAGCAAATCTTATAATAATTTTCTATAGAAATCGGATTTCCCCTGTAAACCAATGCCATTCACCGTTTTGTGATTGTATAAATTTCATGAGGAAGTTATTCTGTGGGTTTAATAATACTCATGTTTTTGTCGTAATAAAATAACAATTTATCTGTCAAACTTCCAAAGCAGATGCAAATGTATCCAGGCAACATCATTAGCCATTTCATTAATAATTGGCTGAATATCTTCCGGTCAAAAATAATCAAAAAGCTCCCACTACCTTTATATTTTTCAAAACCTCGTATTTAAAAGATATGTCCATTTCGTTGCCCAAATGATGTTTACCTTTTTAGTATGTTTGGGGCCGGTTACTGGAAAACGCAGTCTTTTTGAGGCTGAGGCAAAACTATATACTAAAACAGACACTCTCATGCAAGAATCATGGGTGCAATTCAGAACAATTCTTGATTGGTCTGAAATCTCAACAATTGCAGGAATGTATTGTTGTGCTTTAAGTCTCACACTTAAAACAAATCACTATAATGAAAATAGGAATATTTACAATCATGGCGTATCTCCTGTTTGCATTTTCATCATGCGAGCGTGCCCAGGAAAACAATTCAAGTGAAAAATATTACTTCAGCAAAACAGTTGAAGGAGATTTTGAGGAGATAACCACCAAAGTTAAGGCTGCACTAAAGGAAGAGGGTTTTAGTGTTATTACTGAAATTGATATGGCAGAAACTCTCAATAGTAAAATTGAAGATTCCGATATGCAACCATACCGTATTTTAGGTGCCTGTAATGCCCAATATGCCTATACCACCATTCAGCATGAAGAAAATATCGGTGTATTTCTACCTTGCAAACTGATAATTAAACAAGTTAACAACAACACAACAGAGGTAATTGCTGTTAACCCGGAAAACCTGATGAAAATGCTTGGGAATGATGACTTAAATACTATTGCTGTCGAAGTCAGCGACAGCTTCAAAAAAGTCCTCAAAAAACTATAGCTGCAGCGTATTTTGCATTGAACGTTGGCTTTAATATTGCTTTCCTACAACAATTTCGCTGTAGTTTTTTTCAATAACAGCAAATCCTCAAAGTCAGGACGATTGGATATTACAACATCGACTTGATTTTGTCAATGATATTTTGCTCTGCCTCTTCCTTACTTCTGGTACTTTGATAGTTGGCAACAAGATCAGAAATGTCCATTGATTTATCACTGTTAACAACCACCACTGTCTGAGATTTAGCATCGTATTTTTTTACAAGTGATTTGTTGTTTTTATTGGCAAGCTTAACTTCATGAAAGACTACCTCATCACTTGTAAAATGTTTTTCGACAATCGTTTTGATATTACCTTCCAGTTGATCACATGCCCTTGCCTGGCAACAAGATAGATTTGCCTTAAAGTAAAATACTTTAGCTTTTTGCCCAAAACCTGTACTCGCAATTGCCATAAAAGCGATTAAAATAATTACACTTACATTTTTCATACTTCTTAATTTTAGGAAATTAATAATATTTGATTTCAGATAATTGTATTCAAAACAAGCCGCCGTATATCAATCCTGAGATGGTTGCCATCACAACTACCAGCAGCACATAAACCAGTGTCTTTTGGGTTCCGATAACCCCTCGAATAACCAACATATTAGGCAAGGAAAGTGACGGGCCTGCCAGCAGCAATGCAAGCGCCGGGCCTTTACCCATACCGGCTCCGATTAAGCCTTGCAGAATCGGGACTTCGGTTAGTGTAGCGAAGTACATGAAAGCGCCTACGATGGAGGCAAAAAAGTTAGAAAATAACGAATTACCTCCTACTAAGTTGGCAACCCATTCGTTGGGGATAATTCCGGCCATGTTGGTATTGCCATGTGTGGATCCCAGCAGGAATCCGGCGATGAGTACGCCGATGGCTAATAACGGCATAATCTGCTTTGTGAAATCCCAGGCCGATATGGTCCACTCCTTGTTGTCGGGATCACGTTTATCCAGCAGCGTAATAACACTCAACCCGGCAATGGCCACAACCATAGGAACCTGCGGATTAGTAGTGATTACAGCAGAAATCGCCGTAACAACAGTTGCTATGGCTACATGCTGCGATTTGATTTTCAGAATGGCAATCAGGGAGTATATCAGCAGCAAGCCAAATGCAGATGTGATATACCACTTGTTGGCCCAAATCCAGTACCAGGTACCTTCTGTAACCCCATCAGCCGGTTTTCCCCAGTTAGCAAAAACCAAAATCAATACCAGAGTAAAAAAGTGAAAAGCTGTCTGCCAAATCGGACGTTTCTCCTCTGATTCCGGAAAATTCAATTGTTCTTCTTTTTTTGCTTTTTCTTCTTTACGATAAATCAACGACATCACCGAGCCGATAACTATAGCAAAAACAACAGCACCGATAATACGCGCTACACCCATCTCAAAGCCCAATATCCGGGCAGTTAAGATAATAGCCAGTATGTTGATGGCCGGGCCGGAATACAAAAAGGCTATTGCCGGGCCCAGTCCTGCTCCTCGTTTATGAATACTCGAAAAAAGAGGCAATATTGTGCAGCTACAAACAGCCAGGATAGTACCTGACACAGATGCAATCGAATAAGCCACCCATTTCTTGGCTTTAGCGCCGAAATATTTCATTACCGCACCCTGACTGACAAATACTGCTATCACTCCGGCAATAAAGAATGCCGGCAACAGGCACAAGATCACATGCTCCTGCGCATACCATTTTGCCAGGTCAAACATAGCCAGAACAGCTTCACTAAAACGGGAACTCTCAATGGGCAGAAAATACGCAAAGACGAATATCCCAATTATCCATCCCAGTATTTTAAATTCTCTCTTTTTCTCCATCATTCAATGTTTCTTAGGTTTGTGGGTTGTTAGGTTTGTATGTTGTTAGGTTGTTAGGTTTTTAGGTTTTGTATGTTGTTAGGTTGTTAGGTTGTTAGGTTTTGTGGGTTGGAGGTTTTCTGTAATTTTTCAGGTATTTAATAAGACTAAGTATTTTGCTTTGAATAAGGTCAACTTTGTAGCGATAAAGGCTGGCATCGTTCTTACAGATAAACTGTAAATCCTGCATAACATAAAGCATGCTTTTCACTTCAGAGGCTGAAGCACTTGCATAATCAAGAAACCTGATAAAATCAGCATTGCTGAACCTTCCATATCCTTCAGCTATATTATTCATAATTGAAAGGGTTGCCCTTTTGAATTGAGACATAAGCTCAAATTCAGACTTTAATTTTTTTTCATCGAAAACAAGAAACATTTCTTTTACCAATTCTCTAGCTAACTGCCATGCTTCAATATTTTCAAAACTCTTAAATGTTGCCATAACTTTTTAATATTTTGAGGATTGATAAGTTTTGAGGATTGAACATTATTAAGCTGAAAGGTTTGTTTATTTTTAAATTTCAATGCTTTATCTTGGTTTACACCAACCAACTCACCAACCTATAAACTTACAAACATCCCAACTTACCAACTTACCAACCTACCAACCTACCAACCTACAAACCTCCCAACTCACCAACCTCCCAACTTACCAACAAGAAATATTAAAAATAAACTTCAATTACATAGTAAACGCCCACTCCTATGAACACAACAGAGATCACTCTTCTAAACCATATCTCGAATGTTTTCAGGTTATAATAAACTCTTCCAACACCCGAAACCGCGTATGCTATCAACCATGCAAAAATAATGACCGGAATTCCGGTGGCAATGGCAAATACGACTGGCAAATACAATCCTGATGCACTGGTCACAGTCATCGGGATAAGCATCCCAAAATAGAGCACACCACTGTATGGGCAAAATGCCAGGGCAAATAAAACACCTATCAGCAGCACATCCCAATATGTGTGTTTAGATTTTTCCTGAAACTTTTTGGTAATATTCCCTACCCCCGGAAATTTTATTTTCAAAATATCAAGCATTAACAGGCCAATTAGGATTAACAATGGGCCGATTATTTTTTCGCCGTACTGCTGAAACCAACCCGAAATTTCAAACTGGTCGGCACCAATAAAGATGACAACAGCCAGCAGCGTATATGCAATGGCCCGGCCTGCAGTATAAATGAGGCCATTGATAAAAACCCTTTTCTTATCCTCCACGTCCTTACTAATAAAACCAATGGCCGTAATATTCGTGGCCAGCGGACAGGGACTAATGGCTGTCATTAACCCGAGAATAAAGGCTGTAACGATTGGTAATGAGCTATTACTCATTAAATTTTGCAGAAACTCTTCCATCAATCAAATATTAATGTAATGGATAAGTCAGCTTATTTTTAAGCTAACCTATCCGTGTTATTTTACAAAAGCGATTCAATTTTACCCTTTATTATTTGCTTTAATTTCTCAGGATTATTCCGTGCATGCATAAACCCTTCATTGGTAATATTGATCTTTTCATCTCCGCTAACAATCAGTAATGACTGTCCTGAAGCGCCTACTTCATTCGCTTTTTTCTCCCCGGCATCCGATTCCAGATTATACACTTCAAAAGCAACCTTATCACCATATAGCTCTTGTACTGCTTTTTCAGATTCAGCTTCCACAGCCTTACAGGTAGCACATCGCCGCGTATTATGGAAATAGTAAACCGTTACTTCATCAGCTTGATTTACCGAACTTTCATTGTTGCTCTTATTTCCCTGTCCCGTGCATGCTGAGCTTAAACCGATCAGCAAGGCAAACAAACTTAAAATCTTTAACATTTTCATAATTTATTGGTTTTGGGTTAATAACTCATTCATTTCCTTAGAAGATGGCAGACGTCCGGAAAAAACAACTTTTCCGTTGATGACCAGTCCGGGAGTATGCATTACACCATACTCCATAATTTTCATTATGTCTTCTTCTTTTGAGATGTTGGCGTCAATACCCTTTTCTGCAACAACATCTTTCGTGAGCTTTTCTAACGACTTGCACTTGGGGCAGCCGGTTCCGAGAATTGTGATTTCCATCATTGACAAATTTTCGTTTTACTTGTTTACTATTTTAAATTGTTTCGCTTTCATCAAACAACCGGTGAAACATGCTTTTGGCATTTTCCCAGTTTTCCTTATTCAGGCAATATTTGATATAGGGGGGTTCAATTTCCCCCTGTATCAATCCTGCATATTTCAATTCTTTCAGATGCTGCGATAAGGTAGAGCGCCCCACGGGCAGTTCATCCACAAGGTCGCCGCTGTAACAGCAGGCATTCATCTGCGAGAGCTTTTGCAGGATGTAAAGCCTTACAGGGTGTCCCATAGCTTTAGCAAGCTTAGCCATTTCAACCACTTCATCCGATATATTTACTTTATTTCCCATAATCAAAAATACATGTTGTTATTTCGCAAAACAACGAAATATATTTTAATTGACAAAATTTTTTAAAAAAAACATGAGGTACTCCTTTACCCTACCTGCTTAAGGCTTTCCTTTATTACTCATGATTCAAATCCATTTTGTTTTGTCATTATGGTAGGTATGCCTTTCGGGCAAGGTTCAGATAGACGCACAATTTTGAAAGGAGCAAACATAATGGTCTATTGATAGGCTTTTGCTACACAGCGGTTGGCCTGAAGTTAATTTATTCGTTAAAAAAATACAGGTTAGCAAATATGAGCGATCTCACAGTTAATTATCGCATTAATGAATAAAAAGTTTCTTCCGTAACTGTTTTTCAGTCGAAATATTTTCAACAATATATAGGAAAGAAATATACTTTTATATAATATTAAAATATTCCTTATAATTTTGGATATTTGTATACGATCATGATGAAATTCATAAAATGAAAAAAACACTACTAACATTATTTTTATCAGTTGTTTTATCCCCATTACTTCATTCCCAAAGCCTTGGATTTAGCTATTTTTTTCCTGTAAATGGCTACTTCTCTAATCCCATAGCACCTTTAAAACTAAGTATCCCTGTCACATTTGGTGATTATTTTGAAATTTCACCAGGTGTTGCGTTATATTCCATTGGCGGGATGGGAATGACAGATTTGAATGAAGGCTATGAAAATTCGCGTCCACTGGTTGGGCCTTTTCACTCATTCAATGCCACAATAGTCCCCACAATCGTTATTCCTTCGGGAACTTTTCGTTATGACCTGCATGCCGGAATTTTTGCTTTTCACACATTTAATACTAAACTATTAACGGGCAATTTTGAACAAATGATCCTGAAAAAGGAAAATTTT
This sequence comes from Bacteroidales bacterium, assembly GCA_021740245.1. Lineage (GTDB taxonomy): Bacteria > Bacteroidota > Bacteroidia > Bacteroidales > PWNQ01 > PWNQ01. The sequence continues at coordinate 9,101 of JAIPAE010000055.1, forward strand.
CAGGCTTTAAGTTCCGATCTAAAGCTGGATTCACGCGGATGGGGATGGGGATTTTTATACGGTCTTACTGTGAAATTCAAAATTACCGGGAAAATCTGGGGAAAAATGGGCTGTGATTACTATTCCGGGAGTCAGGAGATGCCTGTTTCAGGAAGTTATTATGCTTCATCTTTTGATAAACCATTACAAAAATACTACCTAAATCATCCGGATGCCAGGTTAGATTACCGGGGTTTTAACGTGAACATTGGTGTAGTATTGAAAAAATAAATACCATGCATTGCAGACTTTATAATTTCACTGCCATCATCATGAATGCCTGGATATATTCATTTGAACTATTCCACGGCCTTTTATAGATTTCCGTTCAATCATATTTGAAGTGTAGCAATCTACAGACTGCAATCTCTGATTTCTCTAATTAGTGTCGGTCTATAATGTCCGATTTCTGCGTTACGCTCGTTTTTTATCACAGTCATTTACAAAAGTAAACTCCTGATGATAAAAACTTCGCAAGCCTTGAACTCGAACATTATAAACCAGACACTGACTTTATTGACAGACTCTAATTCGATTTCTTAGTCAATGGTCTTTGAACTTCAATATTACCATGAACAGATTGTGAAAAGCTGCCCGATTAGCTTTACTCAAAGCTGATTTTGTTTGAGAAGCTTCCATATTTGGCTTAATAGTGATGTGATTCTGTACTATTATTCGATTTTACGTTGCGTTAATACGGTTTCGGGTTCCTCTTGTGACGTTATCATAATCCCAAGCTATCACACCGTTAATAAAAATAATTTTAGCTTCATCACTACCCAAGTACTCTAATCCTTCCAACTCAATACCATCAAAAACCCCACCCCGAGCCAACCCATCTACCTGAAAGGGTTAAACAATCCCGTAAGTCAGCAGCAACGCTTTTTGCGTCACCGTATCAGCCATGTGTATACATATCTTGACGGGGACACCACTACCACCACAGACCAGTACCATACCTGGCACAGCAATAACGACTACGACAATAAGAGCATAAGCGGCACCATGTTCGAGTACGATGATATCGGCAACCTGAGCAAAGACCATGTCGATAGTTTGGATATTCACTGGAATGTACAGGGAAAAGTAGACACGGTCTATATCAACCGTGCAGAAGATCCCCAGATGCTGGTTTTCCGTTACGATGGCAACGGGAATCGTGTGCGCAAGGAAATCCACAAGTATAATAGCTCAGCAACGGGGTTCCCGAACGACTCGATGCGCGTAACGCATTACGTTCGGGATGCCCAGGGCAATATCATGAGTGTGTATGAGCGCAAGACGATAGGTCATCTGACAGGGGCTTATATTGTAGGCTTTTACCAGAAAGAAGTCCCGCTATATGGCAGCGATCGTATTGGCGAGTACCGCCCGGATAGTTTGTTGTGGGATCAAGAAGTAGAGATCTCGGAGCGCCCCGCCTATGTGGCTCCACCCACAACGCCTACTGCCGATGCCTTACCGGAAAACCTGATGGCCGTTCAATCAATACAGAGTTCCACGACCCACCCCAGTGTGCAGTCGCCGGTAGTGAACATGCATCAGCAGACCCTGGGGGCAGGCGATTTGCCGGAGCTAAGCAGTGATACGCTGGCCCGCCTGGATGGCGTGTTGGGCGTGAACAGCAGCAGTGTGAGTGATGTCAGTGGAGCCGTTGTTTTAAGCTTTAACTGCTACCGGCAGTATAACGGGCATACCAATATGGGTATGCTGGTCAACGGGCAGGGGCAACTGTTGCAAAACAGCCAGGGGATAAAAGCCGTATGGAGCGGCCAGAGTGCGATGATGCCCTGGCCCGGCTATCCGGGGAAATACCTGCTGTTTACCGTAGGGCCGGATGACATTGTATATGCCCACAAAATCGATGCCTCGAGCAATGCCGTTTTGGCCAAAAACCTTCCCCAAACCGGTGAAGGTTATGGGCAGTACATGTTGCTGTTCTGGCCTATATCGTAGATGTTTACCTGCACGCTCTGATAGCTTTCCGGATACACCTGTTTGGTGCCCTGGTGCAGGGCCACGGCCAGTTTGCTGCCGTCTGCCGACAGGCTCATCGGGCCGGTGGGGGCCTCTTACCTTGCCCAAATCCATTCGTGCTCATTCGAGCCATTCGTGGCTAAAAATTAAAAGCCAGGAAACTAATGAAAAACAACACAAAAAAGAAGCAAGAGTACAAGCTATTGCTCACTACTCTTGCTCCCAACTGTTTTAAAGTGTACAATGTGCTACTAATCTATTTATTATTTTGGGTTAGCTCGTGAATTTTAAACCAATAAAAGTATGCTTCCGGATTTGACTTTTTTAGTCTGTTTAATCTTTCCCAGAGTGGTGTGGCTATTTCCCAATTCTTCATTTGCAATGGATGATTAAATATTTCTATTTTTTCACGGTTATATTTTATCAAGGAAGCAATATATGCTGCTTTTGAGGCCATTGATATAGCTTTGTCGAGATGAATTGGTTCTGAAAAAATAAAACGAGATACTCTCTGAATACCGGACTGCAATTCATCAAAGCTCCCATTCCCTGATGCCCCGCGACTCACAATGCATAATGACGTCTGAATTATATCTTCAATCACATCCTTATAGTTAAAATGGTCTTTATTTCTAAAATGTAATTCTTTCGTAGCAAATGTTTTAAATGTATTCCCTAATACTTCCATATCATCAGCTAAATCAACCAAACCAGCGATATCGTATAACTGCTTTATGATTTCCATACTCATGCTCTTTTCCTTTTTGAAATATGGAATGCCCGTAGTGTTCGGAGCAAAAGCAGTTAATTTATCACCTAAAATGTCATTTTTTGAAGGAAGTTTAACGGTTAATTCCACATCATTGGAAATGACAAACTTCGATTTTACTGGCATTTCAATTATTTGCTGATAATTAATCTTTTCAAATAAAATGTCAAGTAAAACATATTCTTCTTCTAACTGAGTTTTATGGACCGGATTGTAAAAGAACTTATAATGTACTTTTTCAATTTCTGACTCTGTCGTTCTATGGTGAAGTTCAAATCTTGTAAAATGTTGATTTGATATTATTTCCTGGAACAATTTTTCAATATTTTCCGGTTCTCTGTATAAGATGATATCAATGTCAATGGAAAGCCTCTTCGATGAGTCCATGATCAGCATTAATGCCGTTCCTCCTTTAAAGACAAAATTTAAGTCAACCTTTGCAAGGCCTTCAAAAAGTAATAAAGCTCTTATGGCTTTTTCGACGAGAATTTTATCGGCTTTTCTGTTTTTTGCAGAAACCTTATTTATCCATTCTATGTCTAATGTTTTGCTATCAATCATAATTGTATATACTGGCAGCAATATCAGTTTTGCTGTCTGTAATTAGGGTCTGCTGAAAAGCTCAGAAGTGCATATATTTTTTGATTTCTGAGTTGCAGATGCATATTAATACTTCAAAACGAAGAAGTTAAAAAAGATGTGTGCTTCTGAGCAACAAAAAAACTGTTAAAAATGAACTTACTTGATGCATGCCTTTTAAGTAACTGTGTTTAAAATCCTTGCACTTCTACCAAAATCAACTCATGTGATTATCTAATATACAAGTTTTTATGTGTTTTTCAGCAGACCCTAATTAAACAATGAATTAATATAATCAGAAAACTCCTTTTTCTTACTTCTACGGTTGGCGTATCTTAACATTTTATTTTCATTAATGGCATATCTCTCAAATGCTTCACTAAATATCCTGTCTCTTTCAGCCCCTTGTTGTGCACTTAATAATACATTTTCGCAAAACAAATCAACAAGAAGTTTCTCAATGGTTGTTGTTTGCACACCTGATACATCCTGGACAGGAGCTTCTGTAACGAATGTCTTCACAATCCATGTTTCCTTTTCATCCGGAGAATATTTGTTCAGCAACTCCTGGGTTGGGTTAATAAATGCCGGATATTTCTCCTCTTTCAAAAAATAGAAAACAGACTCAGTGGCATCTTTTTCAACCTCTACAATTAGATAAAACTTGCCGGGTTGATGAAGCATAAACTCATTGAATAATACTGATGACCATAAACAGAAATCCAGAAAGGGGAATTGTTTTACAATTTTATGGTTAAGTATTTTTAATTTAGAAGAAATTTCCGGAATATAGCTTTGCTTAGCCCCAAGAAGATATTTGCCACGGCCGACTCTTGTTAATATACCTCGCTTCACCAAATTGTATATTCGCCAATTCACAGTTGATACCGTAACATTAGGTTCAAATGTCCTATAGAAATTTGCAATTTGCTTGTTGTCAAAAACATGATCCTTTTTGAACCATTCTTTTAGCTTGGCAATATGTAATTTTTCTTGACTAATAGTTTAAATTTTTTTGACAAATATACAAACCTAAATTACGGCATCAAAATAATATTACTGCCGTTTTTTAGTTATCGAGTGCTCCTTTATGTCCATTAAACCCAAACCGGAAACGATCCCCCTGGTAATCGGCTATCAAAGAACGTTTACCGGATAAAATTAACAAATATTTTTGAGAATGAAAAACTCAGGGCTGTTTTTGTTCCGGCAATAAACGCAGCAATAGAGCAGGCAGGTTTAAGCTCCGGCCATTTTCTTTGTT